>WQSD01000132.1 GCA_009788105.1 Oscillospiraceae bacterium
GAATTCACTTAGCCTTCCCTGAACTCCAAGAACTTCGCGGAAAGCGTTTTGCATTGCTGTGGCTTGTGCAGTTGTACCAGAGAATACAAGCACATAGTCGCCAGCATACATAACAAAAGAACGATCCGGCCATGCACAGACATTCCAACGCGAATAATAATCAGCCTCAATCCAATTAGCAATTTCCGAAGCGTTACCATTTACGCGGAAAAGGGTCATTCTGTTAGCAACGTTCATCACCAGGTTTGTTCTGTAAGAATGTTCTTGAACGGTTTGGAACCTATCCCATGTTAAACCGGTTGTGTTACGAACATTATACTCATTGATATAGAAAAATTCATCTTCTCTCATATTTGCGTTCATCACATCGTTTCCGGTAAGGTTAGAGTTGGCTTCATCATAAATTGCGTCTAACAAATCGTCCAAATTGTCGTAGTCATGAGATGGTTCGTCATTTCCATTGCCGCATCCTGTAAAGGCGAACAGCCCGACAGTCAGCATCATAAGCAATGCAAGTAGTAGTGCAAGTTTTTTCATCGTGGTAAATCTCCTAAAGGTTGTATTTTATTTGTGGGCGAAACCCATCATCGGCATTATATCACTTAATTTTCTTCCAGTCAATAGGTTTTGTCGATTGTTTAAGAAAGGTTTTAGAATTAGACATAATAAGGGCAGAAAATGGGCTTGCGGTTTTTCTACATAGATTTTACCCCAAAGAGAAGTGATTATACTCGAATAACTGTAAAATCGGCCTAAATTTTGCGAGGATGTTTTTTGCTAATCAAGGCAGGAGGAGGGCGAATATCGGCAATATTTAACCGACAACCAACGATGAGTAGCGAAAAACAGACCGCAAATCTTGACCGATTTTACAGTTATTCGAGTATGTTACATGGAAAAAAATACAAGGCGGTTATGGTGAACCGCCCTGTAAATTATTTTTTTGGCTTGCCCTCTTTGCCCCACAACTGCGCACGAGCGTACTCCATGTACTCTTCTCGCAGAGAATTCTGCTCCTCAAGCTCACTCGGGGAGAGAGGGGCGAGCTTTGCTTTTCGCCCAAGTTCGTTTATTCGGTCGATTTTTTCTTGTTTCATTCGCGTCACGTGCAAGGGCGGCCACGCCGCAGGGAGCAAAATAGATGCATCCCGCATTGTTTTCCCTATTCTCACGCGTCCTTTCGGTTATATTTTGCACTCTCTATTGGCTTATATCCAAGGTTTGGCGGTATAGTGCCGCAAACTTTTCGCGCTTTTTCTCACAGGTTTGACGCATTTTCACGATTTGCTCACGGCTGAAGCGTCCGTGGTCGCCTTCGGTAAGCGAGCCTTTGTACATTCTGTCAAGGGTGAGGGCATAATCAATATCAACTGAGGATAAATCAAGCCCCTTTTTTACCATCAGCTTGTTTTCTTCGCCACGCGAAAGCAGGTCAACTGCCTCAATGCCCATGCGAGATGCCACCACACGGTCACGAAGTGTAGGCGAACCACCACGAACCACATGCCCAAGGCGAGTCAGGCGAGTTTCAATCCCGGTTCGCTCTTGAATTTTCTGCACAATGCCCTCGGAATAGCCCTCGACACCCTCTGCCACCATGATGATATAGTGACGTTTCTTGTTCTCCTTTCCACGAATAATTTCAGAGAACATCCACTCTTCATCAAAATTCACCTCGTTGGTCACAATTTGTGCCGCCCCGGTGGCAAGCCCTACATGAAGGGCAATATATCCCGCACGCCGCCCCATAACCTCCACCACGTTGCAACGGAAGTGAGATTCACAAGTATCGCGTAGGCGGTCAACCATGTCCACCGCGGTGTTCATGGCGGTGTCATAGCCGATTGTGTACTCGGTGGCGGTCATGTCGTTGTCGATTGTACCCGGAATGCCCACGACTGCAAGTCCGTGCTGTGATAAGTCGTGCAGTCCGCGGAGCGTGCCATCTCCGCCGATGCCGATAATGGCATCAAGCTCCAGTTCGCGGGCGCACTTGTATCCCTCTGCAACACCCTCGGGGGTGCGGAAGTAGTCACACCGCGCAGAGTACAAAATCGTACCTCCGGTGTTGATAATGTTTGACACGTCACGCATTTTGAACTCTTTGACGTTTTTTTCAAGCAAGCCCTTAAAGCCCTCGTAGATGGCTACGACTTGTATCCCGCTACCGATTGATTGCCGTACTACTGCACGCACGGCGGCGTTCATGCCGGGCGCATCTCCGCCAGAGGTTAGTACCCCAACTCTTTTTACATTTTCCATGGTTCGCGCCACGCGCAAGGGCGGTCACGCCGCAGGGAGCAAATAATACCTCCCGCATTGTTTTCACCATTCTCACGCGTCCTTTCAATCATTGTTTTCGAATTCTTGTCCTCGTGTTTTGTACGGATAGTATAGCATAATATTTGTGATAAGTCAAGAAAATTTTCGTTGGGCGTCCAGCGTCCAGCGGCGGCGGGTAGAGGGAGGGTTCTGCCCCCGTGTCCCTATTCCCCCGCCTCATATCGCTGTGTCACACGGCATTTCGCAACCTTGCGACCTTTGTGTGTCAAGTAAAATTCATCGTCAAGGGTATACGACAGCAAATGCTCGAAAATCGCTTCATCCCTACGCATTGATGTGAATTTTTTCAAGATTACAAAAGAGGCTTTTGGTGAGTTTGACTGTATTTCGTTTTGTTGTATTTTGAACACATCGTCTTTAAGAATCGTTAATTGAGGAAAAAGTAGTCCTTTTTTTGAGAGCGAAATCCAAATTATCTCAGCTTTAACTTTTCCATTTTGATATAGTCCTGTATCTTGCTCTTCTTTCAACTCAACATCATACACACCATAATGTTTAGCCGCATGGCGGTGTCTTATGTTAGGAACAAGGCAGCTCGCCAAAAAACCAACAACCATAGCAACGCACGCAACCACAACAAGGAAAGACTCTTGCGTTCTCGCTAAAATAGCAAGTGATTCAAAAAGCACAATAGGAATAAAAAACAAAAAAGGCGTAAAATGAAGCAAACTCATTCTTTTTCGCATTGCATTTTTGCATATCACGCAATGTTTTGTAAAATTGCGAATTCCAGCACTTAGGCCGGTTTCATACCCACACCATGGACATAGTTTTTTGAACATATTTTTTACCTTAATTTCGTTGCAGTGGAAAAGGGGGATTTCTTCCCCCGTTTCCCCCTATTCCCCCGCCTCATATCGCTGTGTCACACGGCATTTCGCAACCTTGCGGCCTTTGTATGTCAAGTAAAATTCATCGTCAAGGGTACACGATAGTAAATGCTCAAAAATCGCTTCATCCTTACGCATTGATGTGAACTTTTTCAAGATTACAAAGGTGGCGTGGTCGGAGTCATCTTTTACACTGCCGTTTGCTTTTTCGATGGCGAATACATCTGCACGAACAACGAACAACTTCGGCAGAAATAGCCCACCGGCAGAGCGTGGTAGCCACTCGATTTGCGATTTGAATTTGGTGAGTTTGTATTTTTCGATTAGCTCATCAATGTTGTCCGAAACCCCGAACCGCCTTTTGTTGGGCACAATCCCCAAGAACAGCAGGGCGGGAAATGTAAATATCAAAATACCTACAACGTCGTTTGGCATTTGTACCGAAGTTAGAAATAATCCCATAAAAATCAGATAAACTAAGATACAGGGTATCCAAATAGCAGACATGCAAATTTTATTGCCGCAATGTGGACACGAAGTTAGCATTGTTGAACTTCGCGCCTTATACCCACACCATGGGCATAGTTTTTTGAACATAAATTTTTACCTTAATTTCATTGTAGGGGTGTTATTTTCTCGCCTTACGGGGAAATGAATTCCCCTTCATGGCGAGAAAATAACACCCCTCAGCACACTAAACTACACTAATCTCAAAATCCTCGTCCTCGTCGTCCATGTCAAGAATGTCCTCGTCGGCTTCTAACAGGTCGCCGGCATCTTTGCGGGCACGGATTTTTTCTTCGATTTCTTGCCGAATGCTTGGGTTTTCCTCAAGGAAAACTCGGGCTTTTTCTTTGCCCTGTCCAAGGCGAGTACCCTCATAACCAAACCATGCCCCGCTTTTTTCAACGATGCCAAGAAGCACACCAATATCAATGATTTCGTTGGTTTTGCTGATGCCTTGCCCATATAGAATGTCAAACATGGCAACCTTAAACGGCGGTGCGACTTTGTTCTTCGCCACCTTGCAGCGAACACGATTGCCATAGCTATCTGTGCCGGTTTTCAGAATCTCGTCACGGCGAACATCAATGCGTACGCTGGCATAAAATTTCAAGGCTCGTCCGCCGGTGGTAACTTCGGGGTTGCCGTAGCTG
>WQSD01000133.1 GCA_009788105.1 Oscillospiraceae bacterium
GTGGTGGCGGCGGTGGTGCAGGCACATACACAGGTGGGGTTGGTACATATGTGGGCGATGGCGGAGCGGGTGGCTCTATCACGGGAGGCGAGGGAATAACGGGTGGGGCTGGTTGTTGAGCAATTGTTGGTGGTTGTACCGCTGGGGGTGGGTTCGGTGCAGGCGGTGGAGCATAGTTCTGTTGTGGTGGAGTTGATTGCTGTGTTGGCGGACTTTCTACCGCATGAGTTTCTTCTGCGATTGGTGGAACTTCGGGTGAAATTTCCTCCACTATCGGCTCTTCGCTTTCGACTGTGTAGCTGTAGTTCTCGTCATATTCAATCTCATTTTCGTTTGTATAATACGCTTCAACGCACCCATGCTGGTTGTCGTTTGCGGTGTTTGCTTCAAGATTATAGTCGTTGTTGTAATCGACTGAATCCTCGCCACCGCAGGCAGTTAGGGATAGCACTGCGATAATTGCGATTAGTGCGAATGTTTTTCTTTTTTTCATGTGCGTTGTCCTTTCATCAACACTATTTTACACCATTTCGCCCCAAATGTCCAGCAAAATCGAAAAAATTCACACATACAACATATTAACCGCCCATGACCATGCCACCAGATTGCTCCTGTGGAGTTTGCAATCTCTGCAATCTCTCCTGCGCCCATTCTGGTAAATGCTTATCGTCAATAATCCCAATGAAATCATCACGATTGAACCGCACTTCCTCCCCGTCAATCAAGAATTGACCCATCACCGCTCTCCCCCTTGCCATTGGATTGCAGCCGAAGCCATGCTGAGCATAAAACAGTTGATTTTCAGCTGTCCGACATGATTCTTTCAGCACTTCGGGCTTCAACACCAAGACGGAATTTTCATAGCTCTCGTGGTGACTTCGTGGAATGCAATGACTGGCAACGTATAATTTACGCACTCGCTACTCCTCCTTGCAAGCTCGCCCATCGTACCGTTAAATGCAGCAACGCTTTTCGCATTTCATCAGGGGGTAGTTCGTCCAAGAAATCGTATAGCTCTTTCGTGCTATCTTTTGGCACAGAAACGCACTCCCTGCATATTTTCACCCGCCTAATGTTCACAGACTCACCGTCCGAGGCGAAGCTCAGAATATCGCCATAGACCAGCCCCAATTCCCGCCGAATGTCTTGTGGAATAGTTATCCGCCCTCGTTTGCCGAGGATTTTTATTGTCGTTTTCATGTTGTTTTTTCCTTTCAAATTTGTATTTAGAATTATCGAACGGAGGGCGTAAACCCCTCCCCTACAAGGTTTTGCCCTTGACCTTAATTGTCAACTGTCCATTGTTAATTGTCAATTGAAATCTCGTTATTTTTGCAAGAGGAAATCTCCTGCATGGGGCAACAATCGCATTTGCCGTTACACTCGAAATCCTCTAAGTTCTCATTCGACACCACCCGAATAACTAACGCTCCGTTGTGGTCAATGTAAGTTTCAACCGTGCTGTTCGGTGTGATGCCAAGGGCATCGTAGTCCTCCGATGGGATGGGTAATAGTTTGAATGTTTTTGTTTTCATGATGTTAAATTCCTTTTGAGTTTTGTGTTTTGACCTTGTCTTAAATTGTCAATTCTCCATTGTCAATTGTCAATTACAAAGTCCATTGTCGTTTGGTAGCAACGCTTCCCAAGCTCTGCCGTATCATAATTAGCAATCAACAACTCCGCATACATCGCTCCATTTTCATATCGCTGGGCAATGTTTGACAGCCGAGAAATGCTTTCTGTAGCAATGCCTTCACGCTGATATAGCTCTCGGATTTCGGGGCAGTCGTTGTATGACAGCAAAAACTTTCCCTGCATCCC
The DNA here is from genome assembly GCA_009788105.1 of Oscillospiraceae bacterium. GTDB lineage: Bacteria > Bacillota > Clostridia > Oscillospirales > CAG-272 > WQSD01. The sequence goes on from WQSD01000133.1 coordinate 1,823, forward strand.
GCACAACGCCTCTGCCAGCCGCTGGTGGTCTGCGGCGATGAAGCCCACGTCCTCGTAGTAATCCTCTGTGGCATAGTATGGCGGGTCGCAGTAGAAAAAGGCGTCTGGGCGGTCGTATTGGCGAATTAGCTGCTCGAAATCTTTGTTTTCGACAACCACCCGCTGCAACCGCCGACACGCCGCCCTAATTATAGGAAAATTGTTCCACATACACCGTGGCTGACTGCTGAAACTGTCTAACCCATTGGCATAGCTTTGCCGTATAAGTTGATAAAAATATGCGGCTCTGCGAACGTCAGGGAGTTCCAACGGCTGGTTCATTTCACGCCGAATATGCTTGAAATCCAATCGAGAGTTTAGAGTGAATTCCAACTCCGCAATCAGCTCCTCCGGGCTGTCACGAACACAGCGATAGAGGTTCACGAGGTTGGGGTTAAAGTCGTTGTACACCTCGAAATCTCGCCCCGGCGACTTGCGAAACAATACCCAGCCACCGCCGCCAAAGACCTCGATGTATCGCCCATATTCCACAGGAAAGCGTTGCAAAATCTCATCTCTGAGTGCCTTTTTTCCACCTATCCATGACATGAAACTGTTGATATTATCACCTCCGTTCTGTGTGGGTTTGAAAATAAAAAGAGCCGAATGCTTATGCACTCGGCTCTAAAAATCGATATTTTGTTGTTCCCGAAGCCTGTCAATTTCTCGTTGCTGGCGGTTTAGTTTCTCGCTCTGCGAAACCAAAGCCACAACACACCCGCCGATGAAAATGCCTATCAAAAATACTACTGCTATCATTGGCTCATTCCTCCCATTCCAAAGTCTTGGTCATTGCATCCTTGCTCTTCGATTACTGAAACTGCGTTGACATACTCGCAAATTATACAAAGAGCGGCATTGTAGCTACCACTTTTCGTGATGCGGTCGCACATTTCGATGGCTTCGTCTTTCATACCGTTTTGTTTCAGCGTATGGGAAGCTATTCCCATAAGGTTGAAGATATTTCCGTCTGCTCCGATGAGGGGGCAATTTGGTTTGATTTTTTCTTGCATATATTTCCTCCGAAAATAAATTTAACCCGATGAAGTTTTGGATTCATCGGGTTATGTATTGGGTTGTTTTAAGTTAAAATGAATGCCTCTATGTTATATCTATGCACTCCTTTTTTTCGTCCAAATTCTATACTTCTGTTTAATGCTTTCAAAGTGTATCGACGGAGCAGATGCTTTCAGCTTTACCCCATAGCCGCCCGGTTGCTTCACGATTTGCGGCTCTTCCAAGCGCAGGTCACGAATGTTTGGCATTACAATGCCATAGCCGTTTTCTTCAACTGTACGCAGGGCTTCTTCGACCTTGTCGTATTTCTTCTTGGTTTCCGCAAGGTCGCGCATCAGGGTAATAAGTTGCTGTTCGCTGGTAATTTCAAGTCCTGTCAGTTCGCTCATGACACGATAGTACAACCGTCCGTCAAGAGCAACATCAATGGTCACTCTACCTGTTCCCATGTCAAGATTTCGCACAGCAAGGTCGGTGATATGCTCGCTTTCGGGGCTGTCGGCGAACATTTCTTTAATGTCCCCCATTTTGCCAACGCCCAAAGCACCTTCCATTACGCTACCACCAACACTTTGCATCAGCCAGTGGGCTGGCTCGAGGGCGCGTGTCCACTGTGGCAGGTTCACACGGATTTCTTTCACCGGGAATTCGTTTAGAATCATGCCAAGAATGTGACGAATGTCCTCGCTGTCCACATCAAGGCAGTTCACAAGTGCCACAGGAACGCCGTATTTCTCTTCAAGGGAGTAGGCAAGAGCAACTGTGTCGCTGTTGTTCGGATTGCGTGAATTTAGCACAATTGCAAAGGGCTTATTCAGCTCTTTCATTTCGCGGGCAACACGCTCCTCCGCCTCTACATAATGCTCGCGGTCAATTTCGCACACGCTACCGTCACAAGTGACAAGCAGTCCGATTGTTGAGTGGTCGGCGATAACTTTGCGTGTGCCATACTCGGCGGCTTCCACGAAAGGCATTGGCTCCGCTTGCCACGGAGTGTTCACCATGCGGGGCTGACCCTCTTCAATGTGGCCGAGAGCTTCGGGAACTATGTAGCCAACGCAGTCGATTAACTTGACACGCAGACTTACGTTTTCGTCTACTGTAATGCTAACTGCCTCGTCCGGAATGAACTTTGGTTCGGTGGTCATTACAGTACGCCCTGAGGCGGATTGAGGTAACTCGTCACGGGCGCGTTCTTTGTCAAAAACGTTTTCGATGTTGGGCATAACAAGAGTTTCCATCATTTTTTTAATGAATGTACTCTTTCCTGTGCGCACCGGCCCGACAATGCCCACATAAATATCCCCGCCACAACGTACGGAAATATCTTGATAAATGCTTGTGTTTGTCATGTTTTACTCCTTAAATAAGCGCTGAGGG
>WQSD01000134.1 GCA_009788105.1 Oscillospiraceae bacterium
CAACCAGTTTTTTGAAAAAAACTGGACTAAAAACTTTTTCTCGCAAAAGCATGAAATGCTTTTGTACCAAAGTTTTGAAAGTCCAGAAAACTTTTTGCAAAAAGTTTTCTGGTGGGGTTTGGGGCAACGCCCCAAGACAAAAAAGATTTTTTCTTCAGCCTAAAACGGCTAAAGCCGTTTTTCGTCGAGATATTCATCTCACTATTAGCATATTATGATAAAAAGCGGAGGATTGATACTATTATGAACAAAACTACTAAAATTCGGACATTTCTTGAAAACGCAAAAACATGGCGGATATATCGCCGCACTCTTGCCATTCTTGGGTGTTGCGCCTTGCTGTTTATTGTTGCATTTGCAGCATATGCCGCAATTTCAGGAGGATTAGCACTACTGCTTGATTGGGTTGTAGTTGGGTAATCGTCATTCGAGTATACTTCTCGCCGCGGCAACGGCAGTAGAAAATGCAATTTGCAGGTTAAATCCACCTGTAAGTGCATCAACATCAAGGATTTCGCCAATGAAATATAGCCCAGAAATAGACTTGCACTCCATGGTTTTTGGGTTCACTTCTTTCACCGACACTCCCCCGGAGGTGATTATGGCTTCATCAATTGGACGCTTGGCGGTGACGGTAAGACGAAAATCTTTTAGGGCATCTACCATTGCGCCTCGCTGTGCCGCCGTGACCGAGTTCACCTTTGCCGTGGCGGGTATGCCGCATATCTGCGGGAAGATTGCCGCCAGCTTTTGCGGGAGCAAGTCGGACAAGGCATTGGCAAAATCGCGGTTGCGATATTTCTCAAAGTCGGACAATATGCGGCGGTCCAGGGTGTCCCGGTCGAGAGCGGGCTTTAGGTCGATTGAAATGGTGTATTTTGCGTCACCTTTCATGTGTGACGAGGCGGACAACACCAGCGGCCCGCTTACCCCATAGTGGGCGAAAATCAGCTCCCCAAAGTCGCTGAATACGGTCTTTTCGCCCTCATCTATCATTTTCAATGACACATTCCGTAAAGACAACCCCTGCAACAAGGCAGGGGAGTTTTCTTTTATCTCAAGCGGCACGAGAGCAGGAGATGGCGGCGTGACAGCAACGCCCAAGCGAGCAGCAATGCGCAGTCCATCTCCGTCCGAGCCTGTGCGAGGGTAGGACAGCCCACCGGTTGCCAGCACCACTTTATCAAAGCTATGCTTATTCCCATCACACACAACGCCGACGACTTCCCCATCTGCGACAACAACATCTTCAACCCGCTGGTGAACAATTCGGCAACCATGGCGACGCATTTCGCTACGAAGAGCGTCGATAATATCATACGCCTTGTCAGACACAGGAAAAACTCGGTTGCCCCGCTCCACTTTCAGCGGCACACCAAGGCTTTCTATGTATTCCATCAGGTCGGCAGGGGTAAAGGCGGCAAAAGCAGAGTGCATAAAGCGTGGGTTTGTGACAACCGACGCCATAAGCTCGTCTGTGGGGCAAAGATTTGTCAGGTTGCACCTGCCTTTGCCGGTGATAGCCAGCTTTCGCCCAAGTTGAGGGTTTCGCTCAAACACGGTCACATCTGCCCCCCCTGCGGAAGCGTGGGCAGCAAACATCATTCCGGCAGCACCGCCGCCGACAACTGCAATTTTTGTTTTCATGGAACTCACTCCACCTTGGGATTGCTGTGACGGCGTGCCAGCTCCGCCTCCACTTCTTCAGGAGCAATGCCCATGTGTGCCATCATCACGCCAACATGATAGTACAAGTCCGCCAGTTCGTACACAGCGTTCTCCCGCTCCGCCCCCTTGGCGGCGATGATAACCTCGGCGGTTTCCTCCCCGATTTTCTTCAAGATGGTGTCGATGCCTTTCTCAAAGAGTTTGGCGGTGTACGAGCCGTCAGATGGATTGTTTTTTCGGTCAATTATCATTTCGTGAAGAGTTTTCGCTGTAAATTGTGGCTTTACGCTGTCGCTTGTGTGTATCACTTCCTCAAAGCAAGAGTAGCTCCCTGTGTGGCACGCCACCCCCGTTTGGACAACGTCCAACAGCAGGCAGTCCCGGTCGCAATCAGTAAGAATTCGCACCACCTGCTGCACGTGTCCGCTGGACTCCCCTTTTCGCCACAATTCCTGGCGCGAGCGGCTGTAATACACCGCATAGCCGCTGTCCACCGTGGCAGCGAGTGCGTCCGCGTTCATATATGCCTGCATCAGCACCGCGCCGGTGTTGTATTCTCGTGTGATGACAGGGACAAGCCCGTCCGGGGTGAATTTTAGGTTCATTTTTTGCTCCTTGTGGGTGGGTTAGTTTGTTGTCCATGTTGCGAATCACGTCCTTACACCTGACGGACGAGTGAAACGCCCTGACGGCAAAGCAGCTATCCTGGAAACATTGTATCATAAAATTTTGAAGTTGTCAATGCTCTACTGAGTGTAACCTCTATATACTCGAATTCCTCAAAAAAGCGCCAAGGTTTGCGAATAACAGACCGCAAAGATGGCGTTGTTTTGAGGAATTCAAGCATAACATTCACCGCTGATTTTTCAAATGTGCTTCTATTTTTTTCATGGCGGCAGTTTCGATTCGCGATACATAGCTGCGCGAGATGTCCATTTGTTTTGCTACTTCACGTTGGGTAATCGCCGCCCTGTCACCAAGACCATACCGAAGCAAGATAATATCTTTTTCCCGCTTGGTCAAGTTTTCGTTTATGCACGCAATAGTCGCTTTAATGCAGTTTTTAACATAAATCTCTTCGGTAATATCCCCATCAACATAGATAATATCAGAATATGTAATAGCGTTGCCATCCTTGTCGCGGTCAATAGGCTCGTCAATGCCCACTTCTTTTTCTCGCTTTTTTGTAGCACGAAAATGCATAAGAATCTCGTTTGTCATACAGCGACTGGCGTAGGTAGCAAACCGAGCGCCATTTTCCATCTTGAAAGTGTCAACAGCTTTTATCAGTCCGATTGTGCCGATTGAAATTAAATCTTCTTGGTTTTGAGAGGTAGCGTACTTTTTCACTATGTGTGCCACAAGACGAAGATTGTGTTCTATCAACTTTTCCCGTGCGGTTTCATCTCCGCCTGTTTTCCATTTTGTGAAGTAGTCGTGCTCTTGTTCAGGAGTTAGGGCGGGAGGGAAACTTCGCCCGTCAGAAACTTTAAGAAACACGTAAAGAAAGTTTACAATAGTTTGAAATGTTGGTTGCATATAATCACCTCTTAAAAAATAGTGTTATATGTATATTAAAATCACGGCATGGACTATGCAGAAACTGCCCAGAACCGCCGTGAAATCATGTCTTGACTATAACTTGTTTCCGTGGTATACTAAATGTGTGATAATATAACACCAAACAAGGTGAAAACAACAAAAGAAAGGGCGTGCAATTTTCCTTCGCACTTGGCACGAACTATGATTTGCGAAAAATGCAACACAAAGCAAGCGACAATTCACATGAAGCAAAGGGTGAACGGAGTGTCAAAAGAAGTGCGCCTATGTGGTGACTGTGCGGTGGGAGTTGGAATGCCGACGCTTAGCTTTGGCTCCCTTGCGGATTTCATGATGCCCCACTCTCCTACTAAAACTTTACGGACGGCGAAAACCTGTGATTTGTGTGCCGCCACATTTGATGATATTATAAAGTCGGGCAAGCTGGGCTGTGGCAAGTGCTATGCGGTTTTTGCTGCCGAATTACGAGAAACATTGCGTCGGATTCATGGGGATGTTGGATATGTGGGGTCAGATGTTGCTCTCTCTGCAAAGGTGCGTCCAGCCACGCATACAACAGAGCAACTGAAAGCCCGGCTTGATGTCGCTATTGCCGCAGAGGATTACGAACAGGCGGCAAGTTTGCGCGACCAAATTCGCGATTTGGAGAATAGCACCTCCACAGAATAAAAAATTGTGAATTTCGCTCCGTACCACTGTTAATCCGTCTTTGGCAAGCGTGTGAGGATGGATAGCGGGCGCGAGAATTCAAGCTCTATGGATGACAACCCATAGCCAACAGCACCCGTAGGGGCGGCAACCTGCCGCCCGATTGAGCGGTGTAGCCGACACCCCACAATCCACCGCACCCGCCCTTTGCCTCCCTCGTGGAGGGAGGGGGACCGCTTGCGGTGGAGGGAGTTAGGAAAAACACTCCCTCAGTCAGCTACGCTGACAGCTCCCTCTCGGAGGGAGCCTTGGTGTACCCGTAGGGGCGA
>WQSD01000135.1 GCA_009788105.1 Oscillospiraceae bacterium
CGGCAAGCCCCCTTCGCTCTGCGAGGGGGGATGTCCCGCAGGGACAGGGGGGAGTGCGATGGCACAGCCGTACCTTTTCGGGTACTTCCCCAGTAGGGGTGTTGGCTGTGTTCGCAATCTCGTTCATCACACTATGTACCAAGGAATCACATGGAACTTACCTACAATCTTGGGGTGTTCGAGGGTCCTCTTGACCTGCTCCTTAACTTAATTTCCAAAAACAAACTGAATATCGCGGACATTCCCATTGCGTTCTTATTGGAGCAATATCTTGCCCACATTGAGGTAATGCAAGCATTTGACACAGAAATTGCCGAAGAATTTATCGTTATGGCGGCTGAATTGATGCTTATCAAAAGCCGAATGCTTCTCCCCAAACGGGAAAACGAAGATGCAGTCGACCCACGAGAAGCCCTTGCCGCCGCACTTATCGAGTATGGGCGTATCAAGGCAGTCGCCGGGGTACTTGCACAGCAGTACGCCCTTTTCGGCACACGATTTGCCAAAGCCACAGACGAAGTGGAAGGAGAAGCGGTGGACTTTTCGGGGCAAAGTGTGATGGACTTGCGGGAGTCCGCTCTTGCCATGGAACGGCGAGCAAGGCTTGTACAGACTGAAATCATAGAAGCCGCCGCAGGGGAAAAACTGAACACCATTGCCACACGCAAGCCGGTGTCGGTGGCACAACGGATAATCTCCCTCCTCCGCCAGCTTGTCAGCCGTGGAGAGATGCAGTTTGAAGAAGTGCTGATGTCTTGTGCCAATCGAGAAGAGGCTGTGGCATCTTTCGCAGCAATACTTCAACTTTGCTCCACCCAGCGATTGACTATCACAGATGATGAGGAGAGCCACGGCAATCCGCGATTGATATTGAACAAGACTGTGCGGACTATGATATGAATTTAATACCCCTAACCCACGCCCACATTGACCGGTTGCTTCATATTGAACAAGCCAGTTTTCCCACCCCCTGGAATTCTGACACCATGACATGGGCGCTGTCCGAGATGGACATTCATGGCATTGGACTCTCGGCGGGCAACGACCTAATCGGGTACGCATTTTTGCGACACAGCATAATTGACGGCATCCCATTCGAGCAAGCCGACCTGCTAAATATCGCCGTTGACCCTGCCTATCGTGGGCGTGGATATGGCAAAATACTGCTTTCCCACATCATGAACCTTGCTTGGACAGCAGGAACGGAAAGTATATTTCTTGAAGTGCGAACCTCTAATACAAACGCACAAAAACTGTACTCCGCTATGGGATTTACCCCTATTGGTGTGCGAAAAGATTACTACTGCAACCTCCACCCCGACACAAGCAGGGAAGATGCAGTCGTGATGATGGCGAGTGCGATAGTGTAAATAAAACCCCTTGGGGCGTTGCCCCACGACCTTGACCTTTTTCTTCACTTTGAACTGAGATAGAAGGCACACTCATAACCCAAAAGGACAACTTAATGGCTAAACTTAACATAATCAAATTTACCGACCAGGACAACGAAATTCTTCGCAGTCCTGCCCGCCCGGTGGACAGCGTTACTCCACGAATCATCACCCTGCTTGATGACATGACAGAAACCATGAATACCGCCAACGGAGTGGGACTTGCTGCACCTCAGGTAGGGGTGCGCCGTCGTGTTATGGTCGCTCTTGATACAGACGACGAGAACAAACTTTACGAATTTATCAACCCATGTATAATCAAATCAAGTGGCAAAGAAACCGACAGCGAAGGCTGTTTGTCTATCCCCGGTATGAGAGGGGATGTGGAACGCCCAAAGAAAGTGATTGTCCGTGCCCTGAACCGCAAGGGCGAGGAGTTTGAGCTGACTGCACGTGATTTTTTCGCCCGTGTTATATGCCACGAAATCGACCATCTAAACGGCATTTTGACTGACAATCACACCGAATTATACAGAAACGAAGAGTGAAGTTTGAAAACAAAGGAAAGGACGCGTGAGGTAAAGCACAAATTTAATAAAATAACTATCCAATAGCTCATGAAACAACCAAAGCATTGTCATCAAGGTTGTATCGAAACAAAAACAACAGTCTAATTTCAAGTCTTAACCCAAACAAACAGCATCGTCATTGCAAAGCGGTGATTTTCCGCGTGCAATCCAGTCATTGTACGAGAAATTTCATTGTTTTACGGGTTGATTTATGGCGATTTATTGCCCTTTCACTGGATTGCACGGCACAAACAGCTTTTGCAATGACGTTCGGTGGAGTTGTTCATAAGACGATATTTAATTTCGTGGCGGGCGGATTTCGCTGAACAAAACGCTCACCTAATGGATTGCTTCGGCGAAAACCACGCCTCGCAATGACGTTCCGAGAGCTTGAATTAAGACGAAAAGTTTGTTTCGATACAAGTCCTTAATGACAAAACACAGCTGAAAATTTGTAATATGGTCTATCTTGATAGTCACATTAAATATTTTTCCTACTCCCCCTCGTGCGTGGTGCGAATTATGAAACTAAACCTACACAATATTGACCTTGTAATGACTGCCGGGTTGGTAAGCCAATTTCCCGACGACGGACTGCCCCAAATTGCATTTTCCGGGCGGTCAAATGTGGGAAAAAGCTCCCTCTTGAACAGTTTGACAGGACGAAAATCCCTTGCCCGCACAAGTTCTGCCCCCGGCAAAACCATCACAGTGAACTTTTACCAAATAGACAAACAGCTTTACCTTGTTGACCTGCCCGGCTATGGCTACGCCCAACGCTCCGCCACCGACCAAGCCCGCTGGAGTGCAGTTGTGGAGCAGTATATCACAGGGGAAAACGGTCCGCTGATGGTGTTGCAATTAGTGGAGCTAAAACTTGGTCCAACCAAAAATGACGAAATGATGATAGAGTGGATGAACAATTGCGGAATGAACTATGCCATTGTTGCCACCAAGGCGGACAAGCTGAACAAAACCGAGTACAATGCCGCTATTGCACGACTTGAAGCCCACCCAACATTTCGCCCCGGCACACCGATTTTTCCCTATTCGGTGAAAAGTCCTGACACGCGGGATTATGTGTGGGATGAGATTAAAAGGCAATTAGCGAACAGCAAGTAACGGGGGAATCATGCGAATTATATTTATGGGTACGCCGACCATTGCAGCGCGGTGCTTATCCCACTTGTGCGACCACGGACATAACATCACAGCCGCTGTTTCGCAACCGGACAAGCCTCGCGGACGAAAAATGCTTCTTGCGCCGACCGAGGTCAAAGCAGAGGCAGAATCTCGTGGCATTCCCGTGCTTCAGCCGGAAAAGATAGACGCCGACTTTGTCCAAGCCCTTGCCGACCTTGCCCCGGACTTGATTGTGGTGGTGGCGTATGGGCGAATTTTGCCACAATCTGTACTGGATTTGCCAACCCATGGGTGCATCAATTTGCACACTTCCCTGTTGCCAAAATATCGTGGTGCCGCCCCAATGCAACGTGCCATTATGGCGGGAGAAACCGAAACAGGGGTGACGGTACAGCGAATTGTCATGGAAATCGACGCAGGAGATATTATTGCCACACAGTCCATTCCAATCATGCCGACAGACGACCTTGGTAGTATTCACGATGCTATGTGCCAAGCAGGAGGAGCTATTCTTGACAGGGTTATCGAGCAAATCGCTGACGGCACAGCTACTTTCACTCCACAGGCTCATGAAAATGCTACCCATGCGGCGAAAATTACAAAAGCGGGCTGCGCCATTGATTTTTCCCGCCCTGCTGTGGAAATTCTCAATCAAATTCGGGGGCTGTCCCCTATGCCACTTGCCTTTACCCTGCACCGCGGCAAGATATTAAAGTTCGCCGCCGCACGCCTTTCGCAGGTCGAAGACTGCGGCAATCCGGGGCAGGTGCTGTCTTTGAGTGGCGATGTGCTTACTATCGCCTGTGGCGTGGGGGCGATTGATGTGACCACCCTTGTCCCGGAGGGGCGTGGACGGATGCCCGCCGCCGACTTTATCCGAGGCAGAGGGGCGGAAGTTGGAGAACTATTAGGAATAAAATGACTATCTGGTTAGCTTATGAAACAGACAGGGTGTGTCGAAAAAAATGTAGCTTAATTTCAAGTCTTAAACCCAAAGAAACGGTACAGTCATTAGACTTGTTTCGGAATTAAAATATTACTCCATCTTAAATCAAACAAACAGCATCGTCATTGCAAAGCGGTGATTTTCCGCGTG
>WQSD01000136.1 GCA_009788105.1 Oscillospiraceae bacterium
CCCCGAAAAAATGATGATAATAGGGTATCTTTCATATTTCGGAGGAATCCATGTCGGACAAATTACGTAACAGGCGATTATTCGCAAAAATGCAGGGATACGAGGGGCTGTATGTGTTGGAACAGCACGCCTCTGTTGCCGAAGGCAACAAGTTTTTGCGTCACAGGAAAAGTATGCACTTGCGGGCGTTGCTAAAGGAGTATTTAGAAGAAAACAACTATCGCTTAAAGCACGAAAGCCTTGTGGAATACTTGGATTTGGCGCAGTCACAGCATAAATTTGACGACAGCGAGCTTTTCGCTGTAAATGATATGATTTCTGATTTGATTTTGCGTCGTCTTTCCGAGTCGGACAACCCCCTTGGAGATACGGTGCTGGTCGAGAATTGCGTTCGTACCATGCAACAAATGGACGTATGCCAGTTCGAGAAAATGTATACACAACTATCCGAAGTCAATGCTATTTTGTCCGAGCATAACTTGGATTTTTACGTGGATTGTGATGAGCAGACAAAGCGTGCCATGCGGTCGGAGGTGTATCGCTATGCCCGCCGCCACCGCATTTCGGAGGTGGAGTCCGCCCATTTGTACTGTAAACGCTTCAGCCGTGACAACGGCAAAATGGGGCGGATATATTTCATCGCTTACGTCGCCCTGACTGTGGCGTTTTTCGTTGTGGCGGTAGGGTTTTCCGGGATAATCGCCGCCCTGCTGTTGCTGATTCCAATCAGCGAAGTGTGCCGCATTGTGGTACATGGGGTGGTGGCAAGGTTCGTGCATCCTCGTCCTATACCAAAATTGCGTCCAACCGCAATTCCTGACCAGGCGAAAACCCTTGTTGTCATCACATCAATGCTGTTCTCCAACGAAGACACAACCGCATTGATGCGGCGACTTGAAACCATATATCATCAAAATTCCGACCCAAACGCCCGCTTTGGTATTCTTGCCGACCTACCGGAGTCGGACAGCTACCACACACGAGAAGATGACGCCCTTATCGCCCATGCCGAGGGTGCGATTGGTGAGCTTAATTCCCGCCTTGGGGAGCATTTTTGCTTGTTTGTTCGCTCACGACAGCAAAGTGCCACCCATCCAAAGCCAAGATTTAGCGGCTGGGAGCGAAAGCGAGGCGCGGTTATTGAGCTGACTCGCCTTACCCGTGGTATTCAAGGAAACTTTGCCGCCAAAATTGCCCCGGAAAGTTTCTTGTTGGACACAAAATATATCATAACCCTTGATGCGGACACTAATATGTACATTGGCGCTGTCCGCGATTTTGTGTTCACCATGCTTCACCCAAGCAACAAGCCTGTGGTGCGAAACGGGATTGTGGTGGAGGGGTACGGGGTTCTGCAACCTCGTATGGCGACTTCCCTGTCCGCCGCATCTGCCACCCCATTTTCGGTGATGATTTCGGGGGCGGGAGGCATGGACAGCTATCAAACTGCCTCTTTTGACTGTTATCAATCCTTGTTTGGCGAAGGGATTTTCTGCGGCAAGGGGATTTTTGACGTTGATGTATTCCTTGAGGTAGTTGACGGAGCTTTTCCTGAACAACGTGTGTTAAGCCATGACCTGTTAGAGGGTACACGCCTGCGTTGCGGACTGCTGACCGAGCTTTCTCTCACCGATTCTTGCCCGAAAACCCCTGCATCTTTCTTCACACGTCAGCACCGCTGGATTCGCGGAGATGTCCAAGCCGCCGCCTTTGCAGGGCGAAAAGTTCGCAACGACAGGGGGCGAAAGGTGACAAACCCTATCTCTGCCCTCTCCCGCTATATGCTAATAGACAACATTCGCCGCACCCTGCTGCCGATTTTGACCATTGCGGCAATACTAAAGGCGTTTTTCACTAACTATTCTGTGTTTTTCGTCACCCTTGTTGCCCTTGCATGGCTGATTATGCCCTTTATATTCTCGTCTGTGCGAACTGCACGAAATGTGAACCGCAGATTTTATTCTACAGTAATGCAGGGCATTTGGCGTGGATTTATGGAGTTTTTGTACGCAGTTATGTCAATGCCGCACACCGCAATTCTTGCGGCAGATGCAATGGTTCGCTCACTTTGGCGAATGGTGTTTTCTCGCCGCAGACTGCTTGAGTGGACAACCGCCGCCCAAAGTGACCGCTCGTCAAATAACGGCTTTTTCTTCTACTACCGCAAGATGTTCCCCTCTTTTGTTGCGGGGGCGATAATGCTTTTCGCCGCTCCCCATGGTATGTTTCGCTTGTTCGGGGTGATGTTCGCTTTGCTTCCCTTAGTTTCATATTTCATTTCCCGACCTTTGCAAAACACCCCAAAAGCAGATGGAGAGGTGAAGCAAATTCTGTCCGGCTATGCCCGTGACACATGGGCATTTTACGAGGCCTTTGTCACCGCCGAGGACAACTGGCTGCCCCCGGACAACTATCAGGAGTTGCCTGTAGAGGTGGTTGCTCACCGCACCAGCCCCACCAACATTGCCATGTATATGCTGTCCACTCTTGCGGCGGCGGACTTTGGATTTATTGGTTCATCAGAATTGTATCAACGATTATATGACACCTGTAGCACCATTGAGGGTATGGTGAAATATCGCGGACAGCTGTACAACTGGTACGACACCCGCACCCTTGATGTAATCGGTGTGCCATATGTGTCAACTGTGGACAACGGAAACTTTGTCACTTCCCTGCTGGCTTTGGCACAAGGGTTAGAGGAATATGCCCTGCAAGAACCCCGCCTTGATGATGTGATTGATAAGCTGAACAAATTCATCGACGAAAGCGATTTTTCCTTCCTGTACAACCCTGACCGCCATCTGTTTTGCATTGGATATGACACTTTGCGGGAAGAGCAAAGCGAGAATTGCTATGACCTGCTAATGAGCGAAGCTCGTTCTACCAGTTATTTCGCCATTGCCCGCGGCATTGTGCCGAAAGAGCATTGGCACAGGCTTGGTCGCCCTACTATTTCAGGGGGTGGGCATATTGGCATGGCGTCTTGGAGCGGCACCGCATTTGAATATTTCATGCCGCCCCTATTGTTGCCTATATCGAAAAATTCGTTGATGTACGAGTGCCTTGGTTTTGCCCTTGTGGAGCAAAAACTTCACGCCCACACCGCCCCAAGCCACAGCGACGGCAAGCCTCTGTCCTTGTGGGGTAAAAGCGAAAGCGGATATTTCGCTTTTGACGGAGATATGAACTATCAATATCGGGCTATTGGCACACGAACTCTTGCACTGGAAATGGCGGCAGGGCGAGATAATGTTATCTCTCCATACTCCTCTTTCCTTTCTCTTTGCATTGCACCTAATACCTCCATTGAAAACTTGCAGAAGCTGAAAGAGTTTGGTATGTACGGCAAATACGGCTTTTTCGAGGCAGTGGACTTTACTCCAAGCCGTGTGGGAGGTGGCAACGCCATTATCCGCAGTTATATGGCACACCACGTTGGCATGAGTATGCTTGCCGCCGCTAATGTTTGCTTTGACAATGTTTTTCAAAATCGCTTTATGTCCGACCCGCAAATGCGCGCGGCGGCGGAGCTACTGGAAGAGCGCGTACCCACAGACGCCCGTGTGTCGCGGGACAATCGCCGTCGTCGCCTTGCCAAACGAGAGCTACCCGGCGTCAAGCAAAGACGAATTGTCTTGCCGGAGGATTTGGGTCATACCAATGAGGGGGAACTGCCCCAGACTGCCCTTATCTCTAACGGCAGCACCATGTTATACGCAAGCTCTGCGGGGGATGTGACCCTGATGGCACGACAAAGCCGCTCCCACAAGGCGGCGGCAATCACCTATCCCTTTTTCGATGGAGTACCCGGACTTCGCACCTTGCGACTTCTTGGCGGCTTTGACGGGAAAGTGGTGGACTTGCTTCGAGAAGATGCCACCCGATTTTCCTACAGCGGCAGTAAGGCACGATACACCTATAGCGACAAAACCCTGTCCACCAAGGCAGAGTTTTCCGTTCTTGGTGATGGTGCGGCGGTGAACATTAACATTACCGCCGAGGGAAAGTTCACCTCGTTTACCCCTATGTTGGCACTTGAGCCTATTCTCTTTGGAGTGGACGAGTTCCAGTCACACCCTGCATTCTGCGGGCTGTCGGTGACGGCAGAGTACGACAAAAAGGCGGGAGTTCTCCTCTTCTGTCGTCGCTCCCGCCGTAGCAAAGAGAAAGAGGCGTGGTTCGCCATTTCTCTTG
>WQSD01000137.1 GCA_009788105.1 Oscillospiraceae bacterium
CGTGGAGGGGTGCCGTAGGCGGGGTGGTTCAGCGGTACTTCAGCGACAACGAACCACCCCGTCTTGCCGCCAATGTTCAGTTATTGCCTATATTCACCCTGCGACAATCCACCCCTCCACAGAGGGGAATTTTGTGTACCTGTTTCTAACGAGCGGGCAACCGCAAGGGTTGCCCCTACGGGTGCGGATTCCGTTGTCTTGTAGGGGCGCGCATTGCGCGTCCGAAAACACCCGTCACTCACTTCGTTCGTGCCACCCTCTTTGAAAAAGAGGGCAAAGGTCAAGGACGCACCGCACCCAAGCCCTCTTTTTCAAAGAGGGTGGCGGCGTAGCCGTCGGGTGTTTTGGGCGAACGCAGTTCGCCCCTACAACCCAAACCGCTCCTTAATCATCCTCGCCACCACATCGGGAGCAAGGTTGGTGTTATCAATCTTCATGTGGTTTTCAAACGGCACTTCGCCCTCACGGCTTTCATATCGCCTGCGGGAGTCAATGTCTAAAAGTCGTTCTCTTGAAGCCACGGTATCTCGCATAGAAGGCTTGTGCAACAGGCGATTTTCGCTTTCGTTCCGTGCTAACCGCACCTCTTGGGATGCATGAAGTTCCACGCAGTATATTTCTGCACCTGCACGCTCGAAAATGTCGAAATATTCAAAAATTATATGGTCGTTTGAACCATCAAATCCCCATGCCGCCGTTGCTATTATACCATAATTATCTGTTTTAACAAATTCGCTGTATATGAATTTCCTGTACTTCGTGATAATATCAGCATCATATTTCCCAAACAACTCAATCACAGGCTCGACCGCCATGTGACTATGAAATAGCTTCAAATCTGTAATTTTTGCCAATTCTTGCGCTACTGTCATTTTGCCCACGGCAATGCCGCCGTGTATCATGATGAATTTCATGTTTTTGTTTCCTTTGGTTAATCAAAATTTTGTGTAGGGGCGGGTTTCCATGCCCGCCCGTGTGTTAGGTGCGTGTCGTTCGAGCGGGCGACCGAGGACGGTCGCCCCTACGGGGTTTAGCTGTTTCCGTTTGGCGGGCGGGCGGAAACCCGCCCATACAAAAACCTTTCGTTTTTCGTGCATTTTTGTGGTAAAATGCCCTTGACCTTTGCCCTCTTTTTCAAAGAGGGTGGATTGCGACTGTTCTTGTCGCAAGACGGGTGTTTTCAATCAATTTGCGAAGCAAATTTACATCAATTCTTAATTTTTCATTTTTAATTCTTCATTACCCAAACAGCCCCGCCCCTATCCACATTGGCACAGCAACAACCAACCCAATCAAGCAAGCGGCGAAGTATATCAGTCCGTATTTGCTTTGGTGTTTGTTCGTCCACTCCCTCTCGCCAGAAATTGAGCGGCTCATCACTGCCCACATATTTTGGTAGGCAAGGAAGAATGCGTTGCCCGCCAGGATAAACACCGCAATCCACACAAGGGGGCTGATGCCATATGCCTCTTGTATCTGCGGCAGTATCGGCGCCATGATGGAGATAGTGGGCAAAAACATTGCCACATCTACCAAGCTCCACAAGAACATAAATGCAGTAACGGCGAATACAAACAACCACGGGTTGCCCGCAATGGGAGCGAGCGCAGGAACAACAATCCCTGACAGCCATGCGGAAATCCCTGTTATATCAAATATCGGCCCAAGGCTGAACGCCATTGCGATGAAAACCACCAAATTCCAGTTGGCGGCGGTGTTAAAATCTTTGGTTTCAAGCACGCCGAACACAAAAAAGGCAATCATTGCGGCAATACATATTATCGCAGTTGACAGTCCGTGCAGACTGCTTGTGAGCGAAAGGGCAAATACCGCAGTAAGTATAACGGCGGAGATAATTTCGTTTCTCCCCATTTTTTCTACAGGCTGTCGTTTCACCGCTTCAATGGCTTCTTTGGACAGCTGTTCTTCCGGCTTTAGGAATATCAGTCCGCCCACCGCCAACAGCACAGTTGCTATTATCACCGGGACAAACAGCACGCTAATCCAGTCGCCGAAAGTTACTAAGATGCCTGCGTTTTCCATCTGCCCCTGTATAAACGGCCCCCATATGACTCCCGTCAGCCAGCCCGACCCGGGAATAAGTGCCATTGCAAAGGCAGTCAAGAGGATAAGAGAGTTCCCTCTCGACCCTTTCTTCAGCCCAAACAATTCACAGCACTGCACCGCAATAGGCAGCATAATCGCCACACGCACAGTTGTTGCAGGGGTAAGGATTGACAGGATTATGCCGATTGGTATCCAGGCAAGCACAATGAAAAGATAGGATGGGCGGCAAACTTTGATTACTGCCATGGCAATCCGCTTGCCTAACCCTGTTTTTTGCAGGGTGTATCCGAAAAAGAATGCAGGGACAAGCGTCCACAGGGCAGTTTGGGTAAAGCCGGAGAAGATAACCGTAGGTGGTAACTCCACAAGCAACCCGAACAACGCAAGAACCAGCCCGCCAATTGCATATGTCAGCCCAAGGGGCTTGAAAATCCAAATACACAAGGCAATTATTATGCCCGCAAGCATGATGTGTCCTGTGTTGTCAAGCTCGGCAATTGGGCGTGCAATCATCAAAAAGCCCGCAAGCACCAGCATTATCAGACTTCCTATGTAAGAGGGTTTGATTTTGTTTATCATAAAAGTGTTTCCTTTAATTCTAAAATTTTTGATAGTGATTTTTGTCCGCTCCCGTCTTCCGCGCCGCTGGAAAGATCAATACAATACGGGTTCAGCTGTGCCGCCGCCCGAATATTTGTAATGTTTATCCCACCCGCAAGGAAGAAGGGCTTTTCCTCATAGCCATCTATCAATCGCCAATCAAACACTCCCCCCGCTTTGCCTCTTGTGCCGCTTTTTTGTGCGTCGAACAGCACAAAGTCGCACATTGTTGGCTTTATATCAGCCTTGCTGTTCATGCTGAACGCGCGAATAGTGGGGCAAGGTAGGGCATACTCCACATCTCCGTGAAACTGCACAATGTCGATGATTTTTTCTTCCACTAACTGTTTCACAAATTCAGGTGATTCTCCAACGAAAACGCCAACAGCTTTGATTCGGGGGTCAAGTGCCGCTTTCATCTGCCGCGCAAGGTCAGCCGACACCTGTTGCCGTGACGGGGCAAAGACAAATCCTGCGTAGTCAACCTTTGCTTGGTTGACAAAGCTAATATCCTCAAGTCTTTTCAGACCGCAAATTTTTAATTTCATGGTTCGCGCCACGCGCGAGGGAAAATCGCGCACAAATAAATATAAAATTTGTGCTTTCTCTCACGCGCCCTTTCGGTTGTTATTTTCAAACTTTTCTCCTGTAATTGGTGATAACTGACTTCACAGCCACCCCTGCGGCACTTACAAAACAAAAATAGCGCATCGGCATTTCACCGACACGCTAATATCTGTTTATATAATCGCAACAAACAACTGCAACTTAAACAGGACGTGATTCAGTGAAATGCACAGAAACACGCCAAAGCCATGTAAAAGTTGTAGATGATAAATTCTTCACTTGAACCCTCTCCTAACTAACGATTTTTATCAGTATATCATGGTTTTTTGATTTTGTCAAGAGGTTTTGAAAAAAAATGATGAGTAAAATGAAACAAATTGAAAACGAATATCTTTCATTCGAGCATATCATCAAGGCACACTCCGATAGTGAAGAAAACTCATTTGTAAAATTTTTCTCTTCCTATTGTAATTTGACAAAAGGTTTGGTATAATATATGTGTAAAAATATCTTTTTGAAACGGGCTGCCCCTGCGGGCTACCCCCTCATACAAACCCTCTACAATTATTCCAACAAAAGCAAAGGCAATGATATGGATACAAAACAGTTTCTTAACCAATTAAAAAAAGAGTTGTTAGACGGCGGGCTTGATTCCGAGCAAACCGCAAGCTATACTCACCGATTTTACAACTTACTGAAAAACGCCAGCCCTGAAGAAGAGGTAAAATTACTTACCGAATTTGGGAATCCATCTGACGTTGCCGCGAATATTCTTACAAAAGAGCGAGAGGGCGGAGGTGTATCGGCACAAAAGCCCCCGGTTGCCACAAACAGCATTCTCACCGCCCCTCCTCCTGCGCAAAACGCACCTTCGCCAAAACCAAGGCAGCCCAAACCCGCCGCGGGACAGCAGCCG
>WQSD01000138.1 GCA_009788105.1 Oscillospiraceae bacterium
CATGAAATACTTTTGAGAAAAAAGTTTTTGTTCCACCTTTTTACAAAAAGGTGGTCGGGTGTGGGGTGAAACCCCACGACATTGACCTTTATGACAGTCTAAAGCCCCTTTGACAACAAAGGGGCTTTGGTTTTATTTCACTCTCACCGAGAGCGTAGATTTTCCTATCAGACGCGGTCGCAAAAGGCGAACCATGCCGACGTGCCGCCAATAACGACAGTTACATTCGTATACCCTGCCTGCACCAGCAAATCCGCAGCTATCCTCGAACGATTTTGAGTGCGACAAATAACAAGGATTGGCGCGTCTTTGTCAGCGGGAAAGGCGGACAAGTCTATGCTTGGCTCTTCTCCCGACTGGTCAAGGGGAATGTTCACTGTATCTTCAATGCTTCGCTCAGCAAACTCCTCAGCAGATCGCACATCCACGAAAACATGGGGCTGGTTGCGGTCAATAAGCCTTCGCACATCAAACTGGCTCATGTCTGCCACTTCAGAAACCGGGGGAGGTTCTGGGTGCTGTTCTCCAATTGGCGGAGGCTCGGGATATTGCTCTCCCTCTCCGCCACAAGCCACCAAAAACATGGCGAGAGGCAGGGATATGAGTAGGGTGATAAGAGTTTTTTTCATGGACATAGTATTACACCACCCTTCCTATATATACATAATCGCCGTTAGAATAACAGGTTGGCGTTTGGTTTTGGAGTATATAAACTTGGAAATTTGTTGGCGTAGCGGGCTTTTCACAGTGAAATTGTTGTCCCGCACACCATTGTCAAGCTCTTGTTCAAGGCTTCTGCGCACCACCTCTTTCATTTCTGCCATAAGGTCGTCTGCATCACGCATATAGACAAAACCACGGGAAATAATCTCCGGTCCGTTGATAATCTCGACAAGTTGCTCGTCAACAACCGCCGAAATAATAACCACCCCGTCCTCTGAAAGCATTTTTCGGTCACGAAGAACAATGCCGCCCACATCACCAATTCCGATGCCGTCCACCATAATGTGTGCGGCCGGAATATTGTTGCCAAATGCTGCTCCTTTTGCGGTAAATTCAACGGTGCGCCCGTTTTCCGCAACGAAAATATGGTTCGGTGCCATGCCCATTTCTTCCGCAAGCTCTTTGTGCCGCATAAGATGCTTAAACTCGCCGTGGACAGGCATAAAGTATTGGGGGCGCACAAGGGTGTGCATCAGCTTAATCTCTTCGCGGCAGGCGTGCCCGGACACATGAACATCAATGCTTTCGTCTTGGTGAACAGAAATGTTGCGACGCAACAGTTCGTTGATTACGCTGTCCACAGTTTTTTCGTTGCCAGGGATTGGGGAAGCAGACAGTATCACCAAATCGTCGCTACCCAACTTGATTTTGTCATGCTCGCCGTGCGCCATGCGGTGGAGAGCGGACATATGCTCCCCTTGGCTACCGGTGGTGATAATGGTCAGCTGGTCCGGCTTGTAACGCCCCATATCATCCACATCAATCAGCACACCAAAAGGGAATTTCATATATCCAAGGGTGGTGGCCGCCTTAACAATATTTAGCATACTACGACCGGTAACAACAACTTTTCGTCCGTTTTGCGCACTTTTGTCGATAATTTGCTGTACACGATGAACGTTTGACGAGAAGGTGGCAACAACAATTCGCTTACGCTTGTTTTGCTGGAAAATAGCGTCCAAGGCTTTTCCCACTGTTTTTTCAGAGGGAGTGTACCCGGGGCGTTCAACATTGGTAGACTCGCACATCAGAAGCAAAACACCCTCGTCCCCAAGAGCGGACAGGCGGGGCAAGTCCATGGTGTGTCCGTCTACCGGGGTCATGTCTAACTTAAAATCCCCAGAGTGAATAACTGTCCCCACAGGGGTGCGAATTGCAAAGCAACAAGCGTCTGCAATAGAGTGGTTTACACGAATAAATTCAACAGAAAACACTCCTGCATGAATGGTAGCTCCCACTTCGACACGGTTCAGTTCCGGAACAAAATTAAGTTTATGTTCAACCAGTTTGTTTTCAACAATTCCAAGGGTCAGTTTTGTGCCGTAAATTGGCACATTCATTTTTTTCAGCAGATATGGCACAGCACCAATGTGATCCTCGTGTCCATGGGTTAGGAAAACTCCACGAAGTTTGTGGGAATTTTCTTCAAGATAGGTGAAGTCGGGCAAAACAAGGTCAATCCCGGGCATATCGTCCCCCGGGAAGCCCATTCCACAGTCAACAACGATAATATCATCATCATATTCAAGCATGGCAAGGTTTTTTCCGATTTCGCTTAGTCCGCCGATAACGGACACTCTTAGTTTTTTTGCTTTTGGCATTAGATTTTTGGTTCTCTTTTCTTTGTAGTTTGTAGTTATTTGCACATCAAAATATTCGGAGGTTGTCCTGTCTGTTCACAGGATGGTCTCCGAAAAGGGTGTGAATGTTTACTGATAGATTTTGAAGTCAATCATACTTCAATCTTGTCAACCACATTCAGGATTTGTATATCAAGGGCGTGTTTTGCTGTCTAAGCTATGTCATCGCCGTGACACATCATAATCTAATACAGTATATACCATAATGGTGAACATAATATTAACGCGAGGTGAAACTTCTTGCAAAAAATCTTTTCCCGTTGCTCCAAAAAATATCGTCCACCATATCTGCGGTAAAGCCGTGGCGGTGCATTTCCTTTGCAAGAATGTCCAGCTTACCCACATGGGGCAAGTCGGCTGGGGTAGTGTCAATGCCGTCATAGTCACAGCCAAGGCACAGCTGTTTCGCCCCGCCAAGGGAAAGAAAATGCCGAGCATGTCGTGCCACGTCGGTGGCGGTACAGTCTGCGCCCTGTGGCACAAGATGTTGCGGGGCAAGGGAAAGCCCGACAACTCCCCCGGTGGCAAAAATTCGCCGTGCGCACTGGTCTGAGAGATTTCGTGGGTGGTCGCACACTGCACGAGCGTTGGAATGACTGGCGATAACCGGACAATCTGCGATAATGGCAAGGTCGCAGACTTGATGTATCATTGTGTCGGAAGCGTGAGACAAGCATGGGATAATACCAAGCTCGAAGCAACGGCGAACCACCTGCTCCCCAAACGCTGTCAGTCCATCCTTGGTGTCGTGAGAGCCACCGATACAATCCGTACCGCTCCATACTAAGGTCATAACCCGTACTCCTGCGGCATGGAGGACGTCTAACCGCGAGAGGTCGCCATCAAGAATTCGCGCTCCCTCTACAGCAAGAATAGGGGTGACAGCAGGCGGAAGTTCTGCTTGTGTGCGGAAATAATCAAGGGTAGCAAAAAAATTCCCATATGCCTCGTTGTTGCACATGGTTTTAGGTGTCCAAATGGCAAAAACTTGAGTGTATGGGAAGATATTCGCTGATGCGACGGCATTTATGTGGGTGGTGCTATTGTTGAATGTCAGCTTTCGGGAGTAAAGCTCGCCCGCTGTGTCGCAGTGCAGGTCGTATAATTTCATGGGAACTCCAGGGGAATGAAGAATGAAGAATGAAGAAAAAGGTCAAAGTCGTGGGCTATGCGCCCACACCGCACAAGTTTTGCCCGCTCACGCATTACGGCGACCTGCTGGACGGGTGAACCGCCCATACTGTCGCCTTCAGCGCTCACAAGGGCTTGTAAAAAACTTGACTAAAAACTTTTTCTTACATAAGCCTTTTTATGACAGATTATAACGAAAAACTATTCGTTGTTTGTTTCCCTGCGGGTTTGTATTACCGCATTAGGGAAGTGGCGAATATCGAACCGCTCCTCCCCTTCGTGGCGGTGAATCACCACTTCGGCAATGTCAAGGCGGGGACGGAGATGGGTAGGGTTGGCACGGAGATATTCTCGTGCGGCGACAAGCATCATTGCCTTTTTCTTTGCGGTAACAGCAAGTGCGGGACGCCCATATTTTGCGGAATATGGTGCGGCGGTGCGAGATTTGACCTCCACAAAAGCAAGATATTCCCCATGGCTTGCGATTATGTCAATCTCCCCGCCGCCAATGTACACATTTTGTGCCACAATGGCGTAGCCTTGTTCCTCAAGATAGCGGCAGACTACCTTTTCGGCGAATGCGCCCTGTTGGCGTGTGGTTGGCATGAGGTTCTCCTACGGATTTTTGTTCTGAAATTT
>WQSD01000139.1 GCA_009788105.1 Oscillospiraceae bacterium
CCCCAAACCCCACCAGAAAACTTTTTGCAAAAAGTTTTCTGGACTTTCAAAAACTTTGGTCGGGTGTGGGGTGAAACCCCACGACCTTGACCTTTTTCTTCAAAAAGAGTGCAATTAAACAATTGCACTCTTTTTATCAGCTAATTCTTACGCCGCTTCTTCGTCAGAAGGCTTTTTCTTCATAGCGATTACAGCAACAGCTCCGCCTATAATCACTACACCGGCAATGATTGCAATGATAATCCACAATTCAAGATCATCGCCGTTGTCGTTTGTGTCGTTCGTGTCGTTGGTGTCATTGATGTCGTTGGTATCGTTGGTGTCATTGATGTCATTGGTATCGTTGGTATCGTTCGTGTCGTTCGTGTCGTTCGTGTCGTTGGTGTCATTGATGTCGTTGGTGTCATTGATGTCGTTAGTATCATTGGTGTCGTTGGTGTCATTGATGTCGTTAGTATCATTGGTGTCGTTGGTGTCGTTGGTGTCGTTGGTGTCGTTGGTGTCGTTGGTGTCGTTGGTGTCGTTTTCGTCGTTCTCATCGTTTGCGTCTGGGTCTACACCATAGTAAGGGTATAACTCGTAGTTTGGTAGAGTGTTTGCCGAAGCAGGGATTGCAAACGCCGCAATTAGCAGGCAAGCGATAAGCAAACATGGTAGAACTTTTTTGATTTTTTTCATAAATAGTACTCCTTGGTAAAAAAGTGTTTTCCTAAGACGGTTCAATAAAACAATCTTTCAATAGGTTGTTACATTATACTACAGTTTATGTAACATGTCAACAAATATAATGTTAACAATATATTACATTCACAAAAAGGGAATGAAAGGAAAAATCATGGAACATTTCTTTCCCGTTTTGCATAGAATAATTATAGTAACTACAACAAGGAGGAACGAAAGATGGAAATTAACAAAGATAAGCTGGCGCAATTAGGAAATCTTGACGATGATGTGCTGAAAGATATTATCAGACAAGTGATTAAGGCGGCAGGCGGCAATAGCTTGTATGCTGAAATGGCGGCAAACAACACTAAGCAGATTAAAGCTAAGTTGCAAAGCGCCAATCCTGCTGAAATTGAGCAAATCATCAATATTGTTGGCAAGGACAAAGCCGCCGAAATTTTGAACAACATTGAAGTTAAGTAAATCAAATAAAGGGTTGTTAAATTAAGAGGCTTTGAGCTATTCATGTCCGCCGAGATATTCAACTCCCAGTAAAGAGAGATAGCCAATGATGGAAAACAACTTTGATTTTAGCGAACTGATAAAAAAAGTGACCGAGAACCCTGAAATGTTGTCAAAGGCGATGGAGCTTGCGTCAAGCCTAAAGGAAAGCGGAGCGATGGGCGAAAGTGCGCCCACCTCTGCTCCTGTTGTGCCGCCAATAGAAGAGGTCACAGGAGAAGTGCTGCCGAAAAAAGATGCGATTCCCACTTCTAACGGAATAGACATGGGGAATATAATGGGATTACTATCCGGCTCGGATAAAAGCAAAGGCAACCATGACGACAAAGGGGATAAGCACCACAAAGACGGGGTTTTGCGAAACAAAAAGGAGCATCAAAAATTGCTCCATGCCCTGCGTCCTTATCTTAGCAAAGAGCGAAGCGAAAAAGCCGAGCTGTTGGTCAATATCTTAAATATGCTTGAGCTTGCCGAGGGGATGGGGATAAAACTGTTTTAACACTCGGAGGTCATATATGTACAGCCGTAAATTCGATAATACCAACATTCCGCCCGGTTACAACGGAACTGCTTATCAAAACAATAGCCAAGCCGCCCCTCCGCACGAGAGGCGGCAAGTTCGCATTCCCGTGCGAACCATGCCGCTGAAGAAGCCTACCTCTATCCCGCCGCCCCATCATCACGAGTCTAAGCCTACTGAAGAAAGCAAGGGCTTTCTTGGCAATCTTTCCATTTTGTCGAAGAAAAACTTTACCCTCGAGGATATTTTGCTTGCGGCGTTAATTTTTCTTTTGCTGTCCAACGACGCCGACATGGACGTAATTCTGATATTGGGCTTTTTGCTGATTATTGGACTGTAGCGGAGCAATAATCGTACGCAAGAGTTCGGAGCTGATATTTCATTTCAGAAATTACGCTGTCCTTAGGCACTTACTTATTTGTCATTCTCTGACAAAAAAGATGCACAATAGGTGATTGAAAGCAAAAAGGGTTCGCACAAAGCAAATCCTGATTTATTCGTGTCGCGTTGCGACTGCCTTTCTCTGACAAAAATGCTCTAACATTACACTTTGAATGCTTAAACCATCATATGTTTGCCCCAAAAGTGTAGCTATTAAAAACTCTCTTGCTTGATTCGCTCCACCATGCATATCTTCAAATGCTTGGTCGTGAAGCACATCAACTATCATAATCAGCGGATGAATTATCCATCGTTGCCTGGTGGCTGCATTTCCACTTGTTGTTGAGGCATCCAAACGAATTATTGGAGTTCCAATTAGAGGATTGCTTTCTGCAAGAAAATAACCTGGTCTACCAACACTTTCTATACGATAAGTTCCGTTCGCTTGCCTATGTAACCGCCAACGAGCATTTGTTGGGAAAACATTGGAAACTTGGTCGACAAGTTGAACATTAGTGCCACTTTGAGTTACAATTCTAATTGGTCCATGTGTTCGATAAGATGCCTCACAGCGTATACCAAAATAGTCCCCTGTAACATGAACAAATTGCCACAAACTATTGTTAGAGTGCCCTCGTCTTCTGATTTGAGTTCCATCAGTATCCCATACATTGCTACTTGAAACGGTACTTGATATGAAAAAACTAGCATTGGCATTTCTACCAGTTGGCGTAGGGCGTTGTATTGGTTGTGGTGTAGCCCATTGTGCCCAATAAGTCACATTGTGGTCTTGCATAATTGTGGTGCGTGTTATACGAGTACCACCCACTTGTGATGTAAACCAACCCGCAAATGTATATCCTCTTGAATGTGTTGGTATTGGCAAATCACCGATTTGCGAGCCAGCAAAGACATTCCTTGTTCGCGGTGTAACATTATTTCCGCCATTAGAATTCCATGTAATGGTGCGTTGAACAGGAGCGCCAACAGTAACAGTCCTATTAACCACAGACCCACCCGCAGTCACCCGCACCGTAGCTGTTCCCGCCGTTGCACTTGCCGCCACATGAATCGTTCGAGTGTTGCCCGTACCACTCATGGTCACGCCCGTCGGTGCGCCTTGTAACTGCCACGTAACAGGGACAGCCGCACCACCAGTATTGGCTGTGAAAGTTACACTATTGCCACGAGCAACTGTTTGATTCGCTGGGGTGACGCTCAAAGACACAGCGTGCGTCCTAAACTGATACCAACAGCTCCACGCTCCCCATTGGTTAGCTCCATTTCTCGCACGAATGCGAATGAAATATCTAATATTAGGACGCATATTTTGCGCAGTATACGAAATGTTTACTGTTCGAAGATAGCGTGTTTCAAACCATTCGTTCATCAATTCTATTTGATAGCCTGTCGCATTATTCGAAGGCGTCCATGCGAAACTTGCAGATGTTATGCCCAAACTGTTTGTATCGAGATTGCGAGGAGCTGCTGGACGAGGTAATGACGAAGCCATTGCAAATTCATTCCATGTCCAAAGGTCCGAAATACCAAAATTGTTGCGTGCAAACACTCTAATCCAATATCTCCCGCCTGATACGAGGTTAATTATCTCTAATGTGTTCGTATGCCAATCTTGTGCCAAAACCACCCTTCCTGCTGTGCCACACCACAACTCAAAATGATAGCTACTAGGGCTTCCTGAAGGTACATTCCATGAAAAGCGAAGTGTTGTGGAATTGACAAAAGTCGAATTTATCCAAGTTATATTTCCCGGCCTGTGTCCACTTGATTGGACTGCGTTTTCACCAAGACCTTGGTCAGTCGGTTCGCTAAATTCTTCGTTTACAAAAGGCGGAAAACTGTCTCCTGGCTCGCCTATGATAATTCCGTCTGCTGGCGGTAGTGTTATAGTTCCGTTTTCAACATCAACCACAACCCCATCATCTGGCGGATATGGCGGGAATATTCCATCAATCGGCGGTCGGCCGGGTCGCTGACCGCCGTCAATTTCTAGCTCGGGGTTAATGATAACTTCTT
>WQSD01000140.1 GCA_009788105.1 Oscillospiraceae bacterium
ATAATGCACCCCATGGGACAGCAGAGAGGATGGGCTGGGTTTTTTCACCCCGATTGTGGCGGCAAGGGTGTCGTAGGGTGTGCCGGTGACACACAGCATGGTATCCCCCGGACGCAACAAAGCGAACAGCCCCACCGCAATTGCGTGGGTGCCGCTGGCTATGCTGTGGCGGACAATGGCACTTTCCGTGCCGAAAACCCTCGCCCACACTTTGTCCAAAGTTTCCCGCCCTCGGTCGTTGTAGCCATAGCCACTTGTGGCGGCAAACATGGCATCAGACACGGAAAATTCCGCAAAAGCATTCATCACACGCAGAGTATTTTGCTCCGAAATTAACTCAATTCGGTCAAAAATAGGAGAAAGAAGTTCTTTTGAGATAGAAACAATATTATCAATGTTGTTGTTTTTCATTATACCACAAAATCATTTAAGTCGTATTCAACAAGAGCGGTTGTCAGCTGTACACACGCACGATAGTCACGCATATCAAAGGTTTCGATGTTGCTGTGAATGTATCGTGCAGGAACAGAAATAGCAGAGGCGATGCACCCTGCGCCCGTCATTTGCATAGAGCAAGTGTCTGTTCCACCAGACTCGAGTATTTCGAGTTGGTGGGGTATTTTGTTATCAGAAGCTAACTGTGAGAGGAATTTAACGAAACCGGGGTCGCAAATTACGCTTGAGTCTTTCACCTTAACCGCCGCACCTTTGCCAAGTGAAACCGCCATCGGGTGGGCGTTTTTCGCATCACCTGTCCGTGTAAGGTCAAATGCCACCCCAAAGTCGGGCATAATTGAATAGGTGGCGGTTTTCGAGCCACGGCAACCCACCTCTTCTTGCACAGTGAACACATAATAAACATCGTTAGGGTTGGCTTTCGCATCTCGTGCCGCTTCAATCATAATGGCACAGCCCAGTTTGTCGTCAAATGGGCGACCGGCGTAGCGTGTGCCGGACAGCTTCTCAATTTTTGGAGGCACACTACAGAAATCCCCCACCTTTACACGACGCATAGCGGCTTTTTTGTCGTTTGCGCCAATGTCCACGTAAAAATGTTTGGCGGCAAATTTGTTGCCAAAGTCCGCTTCGGGAACAAGTACACCTTTTAGCCCGCTGTCAAAAATCACAGTATAATAGGCGCTTGCCACATAGTCAATGCCACCCATTGGGGACACTCGAACAAAGCCGTCGTCGTCGATTTGGGTGACGATAAAGCCAATCTCGTCCATGTGAGCGGCAAACATCAGCTTTTTCGGGTTCTTTGCTGTGCCGTTTTTCTTGGCAATCACGTTGCCCATCACGTCAATATGCACCTCATCGGTGTATTCTTTCATAATGTCTGCCACAAGACGGGCAAACTTTCCCTCGTTCCCTACAACCGCAGGGGTGTACAGCATTTTTTTGATAATATCCATTTTTCATCCTCGCTACTTTATATTTTCACTATCTTAACCTTGCCACATTTCGTCCGGCGGCACGCTCGTTTACATACGGCATGAAACGCTGAATATAGGTGTCAAGAATTTCCCATCTACTGCTACGCTGAATAACATCGGCGGCTTGCACTTGCCACACAGCAAAACCTTCGCCCACATAAAACACAATATGAAAACCACCTGTGGTAAAAATCAGTTCGCTTTCCCCACTCCTGCGATTTGCACCATATGCCCAGTTAGCCACATAGAAAAGCGGGTCGCTTTCATCGTCGTCGTGCCACATTATGCTTCTGCGAAGTCCGTTTCGTGCAGCCAAATAAGGCAAACGATTGTATCGTCCGGCGTATTCGCTAAACCTTGCTTCTGTTTGCGTACCACTTTCCCACCGCTCCCACAATTCACGAGCATAGTCCTCGGCGTCTGCAAGGCTGGGAAAGTCAAGTGCATCAATAAAAATTTCTCGTACATCGTGGGTACGCTCCTCATGGCGGTAGAGGGGGCGAGCAATATAATAAACTGTAACAACACCGGTTATTTCTGACTGACTTATAAAATAATCTCCTTCGGCACGGTCAGCATCAAGCATCCATTCGCTGATAGGGTTGTCTGTCCTACTCGATAGCACGATTGTTTCGTTTACCATGTCCAAATGTTCGGCTACGTCAACTGAAGTAAATGTCCTGCCAGCGTCTTGAAAAACTTGCCTAAAATAGTCGATTGCCATATCTTCAAATTGTGACGGTGTTTCGGCAGAGGCAAAAGTTTGTGCAAGTGCATATCGTTCTGCAATAAGATTTGCACGCTCGGCTGGGCTTAGATTTTCAAAATAATATACCGGCTCAAACCAAGGAAAACCAATGTCAATTGAAACAACGTCAACAAACATAAAGTTTTCGATATTTTGATAAAACCAATTAGTTGCGACTTCTTTTGAAACATCAATATCGGCAATTATATACTGAAACATACGGCGGTGCAAAAGATAGATTTGCAAATAATCACGAATATCCTGCTCATTCACGCCACGTCCAAACCGCTCGAAAATAAATGTATCAAAGGATATGCGGCGAACTTCGGCTTGAAATTGTTTTTCCGCTATTATTATGTCAATTGCTCTTTGGTCATGTTCGGTTAAAGTAATTCCAGCAACATAAGCGGCTTGGGCAAAAATCAAAATATTTTCAATACTATCCAAGGCTCTTGCCATAAAATAGTCAAACCAAATTAAATTCGTTAGTGGGTCACGAACACGACGAAGATTTAAGTCAAGAGAAAGTCCTCTGTTGGTATAGCTATGCAAATTAGCCGACACTGTTTGCATAAGAATGTCGTAAAAATGGAAAGTGAACATTGCTCCGTTCACTTGAATATTGTCAGTTTCTGCAACAACAACATTGCGCATAGCATTACCGCTGTCACGCCTTGCCGACATAATCATTGCAGTCGGAATTACCACCATTGCCGTGATTAACAGTGCAACAAGAGAAATACGCAAAACCTTTTTTCTTGTCTTTTTTCGTTGATGTTTAGCGATATTTTTTTGTTTTTGCTCTCTCAGGGCTTTTTCTCGTGCAAAGTGTTTTGTTCGTTTGTTTTTTCCCATGTTCTCCTCAAAGAGTTAGTTTCTCATACAAGTGTTACAAGTGCGGAAGCCATTTAGCAAGGCATCCTCGAGATGGTCGGTGTATCCTCTGTTCCGTTCTGCAATATTGCGGGCGGCACCACAAGTGTGTAGGTGGATAACTCTGCTGTTAGTGTTCAAAATAAAGCGGGTGTCACAACATCCGCTGTGGTTATGTTGGCAATCTCCGCCAAAGCAATGTAGGCATGGGATATACCCATTTGATACAGCAACGGCAAAATCGTTTACTATTCTGCGATTACTTTCGTGCATATGCACAGCTGAACCGCAAGTGGGAAGATGGATTCGCCCGGTTGGTATGTGAACCACATATCTTCCGCCGTTTTGTTTTGAGTGGTCTGGTTGGGCAGGTGGCGGAACAACATCTGCCTTATGACGCAAGCAAGTCATACACACTCGAAATCCGTTAGACAACGCCCCCATAAAATCGTTAGTGATTGCTCGGTTGCGTTCAGCCATGTTTCTCGCGGAGCTACACAAATTCGTGTGGATAACCCTGCTGTTGGTATTTTTAACATAATAACTGTGTTGCGGGGTATTGGGTGGATTGGTCGGCGGGTTAGTTGGCGGTTGTGCTGGCGGTCGTTCTGGCGGAACAACATCTGCCTTATGACGCAAGCAAGTCATGCACACTCGAAAGCCGTCAGACAACGCCCCCATAAAATCGTTAGTGATTGCTCGGTTGCGCTCAGCCATGTTTCTCGCAGAGCCACAAAGGTTGGTGTGGATAACCCCGCTGCTTATGTTCTTGATATAGTAGCTGTGTTGTGGGGTATTAGGTGGATTCTGTGATGGGTTTTGCGGTGGATTTGCTGGCGGTTGCGTTGGTGGGTTGACTGGCGGTTGTGTTGGAGGATTGGTCGGTGGCTGTGTTGGGTTAGCAGGAGGTCGTTCCGGCGGAACAACATCCGCTTTATGACGCAGGCAAGTCATGCACACCCGAAAGCCGTCAGACAACGCCCCCATAAAGTCCTTTGTTGTAGCACGATTTGCCTGTGACATAT
>WQSD01000141.1 GCA_009788105.1 Oscillospiraceae bacterium
AACAGTTGCCCAGGCTGTACCGCCTGCCCAAGCTGCACCATAACCGCCCCGCCGGTGATTTCGTACCGCCAAACAATGCCCTCCCGCTCTGCCACAATGATTGACGGCACGTCATCCTGTGGTGGGGCGGTTTCTTTTGTGCGATACTCCACCACCTGCACCTCGGCAGTTGTTCCCATAAAATTGATGGTAATCCACGAAATGCTTTCGCTGTTCAGTAAAAATGTGTTTATCATCTCGTCAAGGTTCATGTTTGGGCGAAACGCACCAACATACGCCCCCGCATCTCGCAATCCCTCAAGAATTTCGGTGTCCGACACCGATTCGTTGCCGTAAATGTCAATATCCCACACGAACATATTCGCCGTCCATAACAGAGTGGCGAACACAAGAAAGCCCACAAACAGCCCCGGACGGCGGCGATAGCGGAGAATGGTGGGAGGAATGCCCCCCTGTTTCGCCGTCTGGTGGGACAGGCTAAATTGGGTGAGCAGTTCCCGCACGTAACGCTGTTCGCTCCATGGAATGGTGACGGTTATGCCCTCTTCCGCGCGTCGCAAATTCCAGTAGTTGATGTTGTACAGCATAAGAATGTTCAGCGCCTTTTCGGGTGGCGCGGTGATTGACAGGGTCACATGACCTAAGATGAAATTGATGATTTTTTGCATGGATACCTCGGGGGGAAATGTTGACTTGTAAAGGACACCCCCGCCCCCGCAAAAAAAAATTCAGACTTTTTTCAACAAAACTATTGACATTTTGCGGGGGGGGTGTATAATATTGGTATCAAACTTTTTGGAGGTGAAATAATGAAAAAAATTATTTCTTTTTTTGTAGCTCTGCTATTGCTTGTATCTATGGGAATAGGATTTTTGGGTTGCGGTAATAATAACGACGAAATGCAAAATGACACCGAATACAACGATGGCGAAAATGGCACAAATACAAATGTTCATCCCATCGTTGGTATATGGGAATGCTGTTGTGGCGAAGCAACCTTAGATTTTCGCAACAACGGCACGTTAGTCGCACAATATTGTTGCTGCGAAAGAGTATTTTACATATGGCGAATAAATCGTAATATGTTGTATTTTAGAGAAGCACATTGGGATGATGGTGATTACGATGAAGTGGATTTTCGCATAGTCGGTGATTTTTTGACCATTGATGATGAAACATGGATTAGACGAGATGACAGCAACATCGACACTAATTCAAATAGTAACCCACCACTATTAGAGCGTACACCTCTAACACCTGAACAAATTTTTGCATATAATGTTGATGCCGTTTTCAAAATATACGCAAGCGTTGGGCGATATAGCTGGAGTGGAAGTGGATTTTTTATAACTTCGACCGGCATCGCTGTTACTAATCACCACGTTATTGCAGGGGCGAACACTGCTGTTGCTGTTTTAGAAGATGGAAGAGAATTTAATATAGTTGGCTATCATTCGTACGACTTTGAAAATGATATTGCCATTATACAAGTTGAAGCCAGAGGTGTGCGGTTTCAATATACAGCAATAGGCAATTCTGATATGTTGCACATAGGAGAAGACGTTTTCACTATTGGCAGTCCGGCGGGAGATCGTAATACATTTTTTAGAGCATACTATTCAAGACGCGAGCCATTATTGGTGTTTCCATCAAGCGTTCCACATGTGCATTATAATGTTTATAATGCGTTGCAAATTATTGCTCCTATTGTAGGCGGAAATAGCGGTGGTGCCGTGTTTAATACTAGAGGAGAGGTTGTTGGAATTGTAGTAGCAGGAAACAGAGAAAGACCGCATATTGCTTTTGCTATTCCTATAAATACTTTAGACAGCAGAAATGTTAGTGTGGGTAGGCATAATTCATTACCGCTTAGACTTCCAACTACTGCTCCAACCAGTCTTACATATCTTGGTTTTCCGTTTGTGTCAACATTTGATACAATAAGCAATAATGCTGAATTTATTCAAGGTTTTTCGGCAGAGGAAATGGATGATGCTATTAGTAACCACTATAGTTTTGTTTTTTTGTACAGCCTTCAAATTCAACATATAAGCGATATTAACGCATATATAATTTATTTGACGCAAAACGGGTTTCAAGCGCAACACGAGAGAGATGATGGGAGCACGTACATGATATGGCTGTTTAACTCACAGCATAATGCCAGTTTGTTATTGCTCTATAATTATACATCAAATATTTTAGCAGTTGCTTTAGGTGCAGGGAATGCCTTTTCAAATTTAGGAAACGTGCAACAACCACCTACCCAGCAACCTCCTACACAACAGTCCAACATTGACCCTCGCCTTGTTGGAACATGGCATACTAATATGGATTTAGACTTGGGCTATGGATTGTTTAATTATGATATATTCGTTACATTTAATGCCGATGGTTCGGGTTCGGAGCGTTATGTGTCCGGAACATGGCAGGAAACTTTATCGTTTTCGTGGACAGCCTCGGGCGGCAGAGGTACTTCTGCTTTTCTTGAAGGAGGCGCATCTAATATTTTCAATTGGTCATATACAATAGCAGGAAATGGTTTAGCCATTATTTATGATGACGCTCCCGAAACTCCATTTATATTCGATAGAATGCCATAATCACTTATCCTTAAAATCAAATTTCAAATCACCAGCCAGCACCTTTCGGGGTGCTGGTTTTGTGTTGCGGGCGACCGCAAGGTCTGACCCCAACGCCCCTACGATTTAAGATGCAGAGAGGGTGTTGTTCGTTTCACACCTACCCCGTCCCCATCACAAAGCAGATGGGGCCACCCCTTCCCGAGGAAGGGGATTAAGGGCGGGTGCGGTGCGAATTTTCGTGCATTTTCGTGGTAAAATGCCCTTGACTTTTTTCATTAAATCAATTTGCGAAGCAAATTTTCCTTAATTCTTCATTTTTCATTCTTCATTCTTAATTTTTAACTCCACCTTCCATCTCCAACCCCTCAATCCGCCCACGGATGATAATCTGATTGCCGAAGTAGGTCTTTAGGGTCAGCCCTGCGCCCCGCACAGCCAAAACAAAGCCGTACAGTTGCAGTTTTATCAGGTCTTCTTCATAGCACAGCAGACTTTGACAGCCGTGGACTTCCACTTCCCGCTGTCCACGGACGGAAAAGCAGGACTCTGCGCCAACAAAGCCCATGGGTACTGCAAGCCGTTCGGACAACGGCTGAACTGTGCGTTTTCGCAATGGTTTCATGTATATTTACTCCGATGGGAAAATAAAGATAATTAGGAATGAAAAATTAAGAATGAAGAATGAAGAATTACGGAAAATTTGCTACGCAAATTGATTTAATGGTAGGTGGGATTTGTTTTGTAGGGGCGACCATTGGTCGTCCGACCTCACCTACAAGACAAACACTTTCAACTATAAAAACGATTTGCGTAAGCAAATCTACCTCAATTTTTCATTCTTCATTCTTCATTTTTCATTTTCTCCATCTTCATTCTTCATTTTCTCCATTCTATGCCCCCAACCGAGGAAACATGATTAACCGCCACTTACCCACACAAAGCAAAGCCCCCCGCAAGGTATTATACGGGGGGATAATCCTATTATTCGTCACCATGCTTGCCCTGCCTGCAGAGGTAGCGACAGCAACCGCAGAGGGGGTGCGATTAGTGGCGTTTCGCTTGCTCCCCGCCCTCTTTCCGTTTATGGTGTTGGCTGGGCTGGCGTCAGAAAGCGGCTTTGCGGACACCTTAGGCAGTTTGATTCGGCGAAAAACTTCCCCTCTCCCTGCGTCATACAACGCTGCGCTGATACTGGGTGTGCTCTCCGGCTTTCCTGTGGGGGCAAAGCTGTCCGCCGACTTGCTGGCAAACGGCGAACTGACACCCTCTCAGGCAGGGCGATTGTGTGCATTGTCGGCGTTGCCAAGCCCGCCATTTCTCATCGCATTTGTGGGGAGCGGTGTCCTTGGTTGCACCCGCTACGGGGTGATAATATGGCTGTCCCACCTGCTTTCCCTGTGGATTTTCGCCATGTTGACACGGGAACGGCGAGCGGTTGTTCCCTCGCCTCTGCCCCATTCGTCGGTTAGGCAGGAAATGCCC
>WQSD01000142.1 GCA_009788105.1 Oscillospiraceae bacterium
ACCCCTCCACGGGAGGGGAATAAGGGCAAATACAATGAAGAATTAAAAATGAAAAATGAAGAATTGCGGAAAATTTGCTTACGCAAATTATTTTATTGAAAAAGGCTAAGGCAAGGGCGCACCGCACCCGTAGGGGCGGGGCTTGCCCCCGCCCGCCGAATGGGACAGCACCTAACAATCGGGCGGGCACAAAATCCGAAACCCGCCCCTACACACCACCCTCTCAGGAGGGGAATTACAAACTTCACCCCCTATAAAAGGAGAACGCACCATGGAACGAGTAAACAAAATCAACTATTATCTTGACATTGCCCAAGCGGTGGCAAGCCGCAGCACCTGCCTTCGACGGCGATTTGGTGCGATTATCGTGAAAAACGATAATATCGTTTCCACTGGCTATAACGGCGCGCCCCGCGGCAGACAAAATTGCAGCGACCGCATGAGCTGTGTGCGGGACAAGCTGGGTATTCCTCGAGGTGAGCGGTATGAAATGTGCCGCTCTGTCCATGCGGAGGCCAACGCCATTATTGCCGCCAGCCGTGACAGTATGCTTGGTGCTACCCTTTTTATGGCGTGTACCGACCCCAAAAGCGGCGAAGTTATGGGCGGATTAGACAGCTGTGCCATGTGCAAACGCCTGTTACTTAACGCAGGAGTTGAAAAAATCATTGTTCGTGAGGACAACAGCGGCGGCTACAAGGCTATTATGACCGCCGAATGGGTGAAAAACGACGATACTGACGGGGTATTTGGATATTAGGCTATGACATCACGACTAAAAGAAAAAAACGACATAAAAATCCTGATTCTTCACCTGCTTGGTGCGGTGTCATACCCTCTCGAATTTCATCACATCAACGACATGGTGTTGCAAGATGATTTTGTGGGGGGATTTGACTTTTACCAATGCTTTGCCGAGCTTTGCGACAGCGGAAATATCGCGAAAATCACAGGAGAAGAGGGGGTGGCTTTGTACGAAATAACTCCCCAAGGGCGGGATGTGGCGCAAACTTTGTCAAGCAGTTTACTGCCATATATTCGCCAGCGAAGCGAAAAAAGCGCCCTGCGCTATCTTGACTTTCAAAAACGCAAAGTGAATATAAAATCCGTCGCCACCCCTCGTGACGACGGAAAGTTTGATTTGTTCTGCTCTCTTGAAGAAAACGGCATCAGCTTAATGGAGCTTAAACTGGTGGTCGCCACCTCGGAGCGGGTAGTGAAAATACGAGAGACATTCCGCGACCGCCCGGAACACGCCTATCGTTGTTTGCTTGCGGTGATGACCGGCGAGATGGACTATTTGTTGATGTGAGTTTGTACCAAGGTTTTTGAGGTTTTTAACCCTTTTTACAAAAAGGGGCAAGTAGGGCTTGGGCAACGCCCCAAGGTAGAGGTTTATTAACAAGCTAAGTCGTGGGTTTACGCCCACGACTTTTTCCACACTATTCCAACGCCGCACCGATAACCGTTGCATACTCTGACATTTTCGGAATAATAATATCCACATCGAAAAAACTTGCAAGTGCGGTGAAAATCTTGCGGGCTTGTGGCACAGTAGACAGATACCCGGCGACAACAATATCTCGCAGGTCATAGGTGCGAGAGGCGAAAAGAGCAATCATTCCTGCTGTTTCAAACACCATGTTAATCAGCCCAAGGGCGGTGTCCTCTTTGGTGGCAAGGTCGGATAGTTTGCCAAAATTGGCGGCTGTCATAGCAGACGGAAGCCCCANCCCGCCCGGACGAGCCATGTCGCCGATTCGCAGGTCAATGTTGCCAAGCTCGCCGTGGTCAGCGAGAGCAATGACGTTCTCAAGGTTTTCCATGCCTAACAACTTTTTGGACAGCCCCATAAGTGTTCCGCCGCCCACCCCGGTACCACCAA
The DNA here is from genome assembly GCA_009788105.1 of Oscillospiraceae bacterium. Taxonomy (GTDB): domain Bacteria; phylum Bacillota; class Clostridia; order Oscillospirales; family CAG-272; genus WQSD01. Next base: position 1,886 of record WQSD01000142.1, read on the forward strand.
GATGGCGGTGTCCGGCGTCAGCGTCCGCATAGACCACCGCCGTACCCGTCCCCATGCTAAGGACAATAGCGCGACTTAGCCCGGAAAGATACAGCCCCCCGCGCCCAACGCACTCAAACTCGTTTACTTGGGTAGGAATACAGCCGTGCAACCCGGCAGATAGGTCGATATGTCCGACACCTACCCCGGTGACAAGGATGCTGTCAATATCCGCAAGAGCCAGCCCGTTTGTGCTGGTGAACTTTCCCAGTGCGCCGTATATAGATGTAGTTGGGTCGGTGGCACGCACCATTTGTGGGGGGATAAGATTGCGATTGTTGTCAAATCCCACGATTTTCGTAATACTGCCGCCAACGTCGATTCCGATTTTTGTCATTTTTGTGTCCTTGTAAAGTTTTGCTCTGCTTATTATACCATACAATGTGCATAATTGCAATAGTTTGCTCGAATAACCCATTAACCCATTAACTCACTATAATTAGTTCAGACTGAAGAAAAGGTCAAGGTCGTGGGGNTTCACCCCACACCCGACCAGTTTTTTGAAAAAAACTGGACTAAAAACTTTTTTCTCAAAAGCATGAAATGCTTTTGTCAATGAGTTGTAATTTAGATATTATATCTCCCTTAACAAATAATTAACATTTTTTCTTCGCTAAAAGGCTTGACTTTTCAGCTGAAAAATGGTAAATTTATAGAGGTGTTTGGCACTCTCGTGTGCCAAGTGCTAATTCGACAGGAGGGACACCCATGCACAACATCAGCAAGCGACAGCAGGAAGTGTTGCGCGCGGTAATCGAAAATTACATACACCAAGGGGAGCCGGTGGGGTCGAAATCTCTTGCTCATTTTGGGCAATTTGCGGTGTCACCTGCTACTATTCGCTCCGAAATGGCAGAGCTTGAGCGGGCGGGCTATCTCGAGTCGCCCCACACCTCGGCAGGGCGAATCCCTACCCACTCGGGCTATCGTTTGTATGTGGACACCCTTATGGGAGAGCGCCCTCTTTCTCGGGAAGAAGTGCATCGTATCAGAGAGCATACTTTCCGTCGTGAACAGGGATACAAAAATGTCCTGCTTGCCCTATCCGGGGTGACAAAATACACTTCCATCGCATTTATAGAACAGTTGCCCTCATCGCGGATTTTGCGGATTTCTCTTATGTTTATCGACTTGCATAATTTTATGCTTGTCACCCTTACCGGGCATAAATCAGCACGGGTGCGACATATAGTACCAGAAAGGGGCGTATCTGTCGCCACTCTTTCTCGCTTCGAGCAATTTTTGAACGAAATTCTTGTGGGGCGTAACAGCAATGACATAACCTCTCACGACATTTTTCGCCTTGAAGCTATTATGGAGGAAAACGCCCACCTTGTGCGGTCGGTGGTGGACTGCATTGTAGAGTCCTGCGACACCGAAGAGGCAAAGTTGCAGGTCGAGGGGCTGGAGCTTTTGTTAGAACACGCAGAGTATGCCCGCTCACAGCGTGTGCGGGACATGATGCGACTGTTGCGAGAGCAGAACAAGCTGGCGTCTGCCATTGCCGCCGCAAATGGAGATATTACTATATACATTGGTCGGGAAAACGGAGACACCGCCCTTGAGGACTCTTCCCTTGTCATAAAAAAGGTGAAAATTGACCAGGGTCGTACAGCGGCGATAGGAGCAATTGGTCCGTGCCGCATGGATTATTCTAAGGTGGTTGCGGCTTTGCGACTGCTGGCAGACGGACTTGAAGGGCAGTAAGGGCAATGAAGAATTAAGAATGAAAAATGAAGAATTGATGTAAATTTGCTTCGCAAATTATTTAATAAAAAGGTCAAGGGCGTAAAGGCATTAACCACCCCGCATCAAGTGCGGGGCAGGCTGACACGAAAATGCACGAACAATAGGCAAAATCGTAGGGGCGACCATTGGTCGTCCGTCCACAAAACAAAAAACCAAAACCCTGTGTAGGGGTCGCACCCCAGGGCGACCCGCACAAAGGTTACAACCAAAACTCTGTGTAGGGGCGGGGTTCACCCGCCCGCAATATACACGCTGAACCACCCCGCCTACGGCACCCCTCCACGGGAGGGGAATAAGGTCAAGGACAGGACAACCACCGCACCCGCCCTTTGCCTCCCTCGTGGAGGGAGGTGGCAATGCGAAGCATTGACGGAG
>WQSD01000143.1 GCA_009788105.1 Oscillospiraceae bacterium
CCCACACTGCTCACTATTGCAAGCGGGGTGTTCATGCAGGCATGGAGTTTTTCTGCGGTTAGCACTCAAAGCCCGAAAGAGCGTAATCGCTTTTTCACAAAAGTGTATGACTATTATCAAGCGATTATCTTTGTTGCGGCAAGTGGCATAATAATATTTGCACGTGTGTTTGCGACTATACTTTTCGGTCCGGCTTTCCACGAGGCGTGGAGATTTATTCCGTTACTTGCAATGGCGACGGTATTTTTCTGCCTTGCAAATTTTAAGGTCAGCGTTTATATGGTGCAGAAAAATTCTAAATCGCCGTTTTTTACTGTCCTGTATGGGGCGATTGTCCATGTGATATTAAGTTTTGTGCTTATTCCAGAGTCATTGTTGGGCATTTCTATGGTCGGGCTTGGAGGATACGGGGCGGCCATTGCGGCGATTATTGGCTTTGGTATCGTGTATATAACACGTGCGATAGACATAAGCAAAAAGGTAAGATATAACCAACGTATAGATAAAATCTTTTTATCTACACTTGTTATTGGAGCGCAAGTTGCACTCTCGTATTTTGCCCCAAGGTGGCAAGTGTTGGGGCATATTTCCGCAATATTGATTATGTTGGCGATAAATGCAACCTCTCTGATTGAAGCTGGCTTGTATTTGCACGGAAAAATGAAAAAAAAGAAAAAAATATAAAAGACATGAATTTTCCTACCAATAAAATACCATATTCTGCCGCATCTTTTAATTGACGACAAAAATCGCCGAAACAAGTGAAAACTTGACGGCGGTTTTTTTATGACGAGATATAGGTGGATGTGTTATTATATGGGTGAATATACCACATTTCATAAAGGAAGGTAAAATCATGGAAAGCACAAAGTCATTACATGAACGAATTTTTATCAGCAAGAAAGACAAGACAATCGAGGAGTTGGAAAGGGAAGTGCAACGCTTGCAAGAACCGGAGGCGGAATTTCGCCGTCGGAATGAGTACGAAATCATACATACCATTGCGATTGATCGTATTTGCCCAAGCGCGTTGTATTCTCGTAGAGAAAGCTGTGACAGCGATATTATTCGCCTTGCGGACAGTATTCGTCAGCACGGAGTGCTACAGCCGATTATTGTTCGCCGAGTGACCGAGGATGACGCCGCTGTCGGCGGATTGTACACTCTTGTAGCGGGAAGCCGCAGGATTAAGGCGCTAAAGTTGCTTGGACAAGCTACTGTACCTTGTGTTATAGTCGAGGCAGACGCTCCCGGGGCGGGTTTCTTGTCTATTGTTGACAACTACCATCGCCACGACCTTAACTTTTTCGAGCAGGCGTATTTGTTGGCGGAATTTATGTCCACCAACGGCATTGAAATTGAAGAAGCTGCAATGAAATTGTCTGTGCCGCGGTCTTTCGTCGAGGAAAAGCTAAAGCTAATGAAGTATTCTCCGGCAGAAAAAGAGCTTATTCTTGACGCAGAGTTGAGCGAAGAACACGCCCATGCGCTGCTCCGCATTGAAGATGAGGGGGAGCGACTGCATTGCCTGCGATTTGTTATTCAACGGCAAATGACGGTGGCGGCGGCGGTAGAGTTTGTAGATGGCTGTTTCGAGCAACCTCCAATGGAGCTAAAGGGTATAGAAAGTGTTAAGCGGCGACTGATACAAAAGGATATGCGGATTTTCTATAACTCGGTTGAGCGGGCAGTGGAAATGGTGCAACGGTCGGGAGTTCCGGCGATTTTGCGCCGCACCGAAACCATGGATGAGTACGAAATTGTCATCACTCTGCCACGGGCACAAACAAAAGGCGGAGCGGCGTCAATCGAAACGGCGTAATGCGTGGTGTTGGTCTGAAGGCACAGCAAAATCTGTGCCTTCAGACTGAAGAAAAAGTCTATTTTTTATTGGGCGTTGCGAAATTTGAAAAATAAAATTTGAAAATGCAAAAAACACTTGACAATCAGGAAAAAATGTAGTATAATATTTCTTGCGACTAATGAAATAGCATATGACAAAGATATGAAAGGTGAAATAAAATGGCTGTACCAAAGCGTAAAGTATCAAAAGCAAGACGCGACAAGCGTCGCTCGAATGTGTGGAAACTTGACCCGCCGCAAATGGCAAAATGCAGATGCGGAGAGTATAATCTTTCCCATCGTGTGTGCCGTGCCTGTGGGCAATATGGCGGAAAGACTATTATCGAAATTAAAGATTAAGACATACCGCACAACAGAATCTCGGCAGGGGCAACCCTGCCTGTTTGTCGTTGCTGTGGGGATAAGGTCAAGGGCAAACACCCGTCAGTCGGAAAAACGCCAACTGCCACCCTCTCCCCCAAAGAGGGCAAAGGTCAAGGGCATTTAACCACGAAGGTCCACGAAAATACACGAACAAATTCGCACCTCACTCAAGCCCTCTTTTTGGGAGAGGGTAGCTTGCGACCGACCTTGTCGCAAGACGAGTGCTTTCGCCCGCCAACACCATTCACACCGACAAAACAAAAAGCCAAGACGGTGTGTCTTGGCTTTTGGGGTTAGGGTTGGCGGATAAGTTGCGAACCAAGCGTGGACAATGTGTTTTGCGTGCGCGAAAACTCATGCACCCTTACTACGCCGCAAGAGAAAATAAACTCCATAAGATTTTCGTCTAAATCTTCGTCAACAGAAAATGTGCCTGACACTTGATATTGTATAACCAATCTGGCAGAATATTCTTCTCGGAAGCGAGGTACAATTTCACTTTCAATGAGTGTTCCGACTTCTAAATCTACAATGCCTCCACGAACAGAAACACAATCATAATTTCCATATCTAAAATCAATAAGCGAACGAATTCTATAAGATCCCCAGTACATTTCGCTTATATCAAAATCTTCACCAACTTCAGGAATTCTGTGAATAGCTCCTTCCCAAGTCAGACCGCTAAATGTTAATATAAGTGTATATGAAAATCTCGAACCATCAATAATCAATGTTCTTGTGCCGTCAGCATTTTCCCACGTACCATTCAGCGCACCGTCAAGCGGAGCAGGTTCACGGGTGTTTCCGTCCTCGCCCTGTCCATCATTCGGACTGTTTGCCGAACCATTTGCCGTGCTGTTTGTGCCGTTTGTTGTGCCATTATCCCCATCACACCCAACAACCCCAACCACAACCGTCACCAACATAAGTACAACCAACATAATAGAAATAATTTTTTTCATTATTTCACCTCCAAGAGTTTAATACCAATATTATACACCCCCCCCGCAAAATGTCAATAGGTTTTGCGAAAAAAGTCAAAAAATATTTTTCGGGGGCGGGGAATACCTTTGAAATTCGAGGACTCCCCATGAATAACACAAAAAAAATCACCGCCATCGAGCCAAAATCCCTTGCCCACAAGGCGGGCATTCGCCCCGGTGACGCTCTTATTTCCATTAACGGGCAAGTCATTGCCGACGTGCTGGACTATCGTTTCCACTTGACCGAGCGGAAAATTACCCTCGCCCTGTGCCGTGATGGGGCGCAGTTCGACGTTGCTATCACCAAGCCTGAATATGAGGACATTGGGCTGGAGTTCGAGGATTTTCTTATGGACGGGCAACGGGCTTGTGCCAACCGTTGCATTTTCTGTTTCGTTGACCAAAATGCCCCCGATTGCCGTGAAACTTTGCACTTCAAGGACGACGATTGGCGGCTGTCCTTCCTGTGGGGCAACTACATAACCACCACCAACATGACGGACGCCGACATTGACCGCATTATCGCCATGCGGACAAGCCCCATGAACATTTCGGTGCATACCACCAACCCTGATTTGCGGGTGAAAATGCTTGCCAATCCGCAGGCGGCGAAGATTATGGACACTCTCGGTCGGCTGAACGAGGCGGGCGTTGCCACAAACTGCCAGATTGTGCTGTGCCGTGGGGTGAACGACGGCGCGGAGCTTGACCGCACCATGGGCGAGCTTGCGGAATTTTACCCGAATATGCAAAGCGTGTCCGTTGTGCCGGCAGGGATTACCCGTCACAGGGAGGGCTTGTACCCTCTCGCCGAATATTCCCCTGGGGAAGCGGGCG
>WQSD01000144.1 GCA_009788105.1 Oscillospiraceae bacterium
AGGCGGGTGAACTCACGGAAGAGGGTTTCCCGTGTGCGGGTTTTCTCACGAATTTTCCCCCGCACAGCCTCGATTTTAATCTCTAATTCCATGTTGCTATTACGCAAATTCTCGCCGGACTGCTCAAGAGCGGCGATTTCATTTTCAATGCCCTGGGCGGCGGTGGTAAGGGTGGCAATTTCCTCGACCGCGCGCTTACGGCGAGCAATTTGCCCCTCGGTTTGACGGGCGAAATTGGCGATTTGTTCGGCGGCTTCGCTTTTGCTTTGCGCCAGTCGCTCCACCTCGCGTGCAAGCATTGCAATATCTTTTTCAGCCGCCGCAACAGCCATTGCAAGGCGGTTTTTTTCGTCAATGCAGATGTCAAGCTCCCTTGACGTGGCGGTGATTTCCACTTCCAAAGCGGCAAGATTAGCACTTGCGGTTTCCGCCTGATTTTCGGCGTCGGTGATAGCTGATTGCAGTGCCACAAGGTCAGACTTGGCGTTGGTATCAAGGAGAGAATCTCTCGCCTGAGTCTGGGTAAGCAAAGCCGCCGCCTCGCTTTCGTGGCGGGCAAGAAGCACACGGTGCTGGGTGTCCGCCGTGTTTCGCATAAGGTTAGTAAGTTCACGCTCTTCGGTCAATCCTGCGGTGGCGGTTTCCACGGCTTTCAGCTTGGCATCAAGCTGTGCAAGCTCTTCGGTCAAATTGGACAGGGAAGCACTTACCTCTGCCCCCTCCTGCTCAAGGCGGGAAATCTCTGAATTGCGGCTTAAAATCCCGCTTTCCGTCTTGGTGCTACCCCCGGTGAAGGAGCCACCGGCGTTGATAACCTGCCCATCAGTAGTCACGATTTTGAATTTATATCCGAACTCACGAGCCATATTTGTTGCATTATCAATGTTGTCTGCAATTACAGTGCGACCAAGCAAGTACTTTATCACCGGGGCGTACTTTGTGTCGTAGTGAACAATGTCGCTTGCGATTCCCACAAAGCCGACACTGGCAGAAAGCCGTGATGTGTCAACATTTAGTGGAGATGATGACATAGTAGACAGCGGGTAAAACGTCGCCCGCCCCCCACGACGTTCTTTCAACAAAGCCATTGCCGACTTCGCCGAAGTTTCGTTTTCTACAATAATATTTTGAATAGACGAGCCAAGTGCGGTTTCAAGGGCGGTGTTCATAGCCGCATCTTTCGCCGATATTAGCTCTGACACAGGACCACAAATGCCGTGTAGTTCACCGCGTAAAGAACTTTGCATGACAGACTTAACACTTCCCGCAAAGCCCTCGAAATGCTCACGAATGCGAGAAAGTGCGCCCGCTCGCTCCTGCAATTGTGCTTGCTTGCCACGGAGTGCATTGGCTTCATTGTTTAGCTTGGTTTGCATTGTACCAAGGGATTGTTGCTCTGATACCCCCTTTGTCAACTTGTCATCAAGTACAGCAAGACGAGCATCATAGTCCGCTAAAGTATTTTGCGAATTAGATAATTCGGACAGTATAGAGTTTATTCGTTCGTTGGATGTCTCTATTTCAGCGTGTATTTCCTCTAACCGCACCGCCTGATTGCTTTGTGCATTTTCCGCAGTGGAAAGCTCCAGTTTCGCCGACATCACCCTCTCAAGAGCGGCGGTTCGTTCGGTTTCAAGTTCACTGCGGCGGGATTGAAGGGTGTACAAGCTTTCCCGAATTTCGCCCAGGTTCGCCTCTGCCGCCGCAAGCTGGCTTTTAAGTTCGCTATGCTTTTCTTCTCCGCCCAAACGCTCTTCTCCAAGCCGCTTTTCCTCTTGGTCGCCGCTTGCAAGTCGCTTAGACAGTGTTTCGCTTTCGGCGGCAATACGCTCAAGCTCCCGTCCGCAAAACTCCACATCTCGCTCCAAAAGCATGATACTGCTGGCGTTTTCGTGCTTGCGGTCACGGAGTTCGGTGGCAAGTTTGGCGTTACCCTCGGTGCGGCGATGGTTCTCATGGCTTTCTGCCACAAGGGTTTCCTGCTGCCCCTCAAGGGTGGTAATATCCCCGTCGCACAGCTCCAGTTCGTGGGCGGCAATGCCATAATCCCGCTCCAAGCCCTCGCGATTTTGCTTTATATGGTCAACTTCGTACAGCAGTAGGGACACCTCGGCCGCCCGCCGTGCCTCGTATAGCTCCAGATACTGGCGTGCCTTTGCCGCCTCTGCCTCTAACGGTTCAATCCGACCTGCAAGCTCCCCGATAATGTCGTCCACACGTGCAAGATTATCCTGTACGCCTATCAGTTTTCGCTCCGCTTCGTTCTTTTTGTAGCGATAGCGAGCAATGCCGGCGCTTTCCTCGAAAATGCCACGCCTGTCCTCGCTTTTGCGGGAGATAATGTCCGCAATTTGCCCCTGCGACACGATGGAATATCCACTTTTCCCAAGCCCTGTGTTCAAAAGCAGCTCCACAATGTCTTTTAAGCGAACCTGCTTGCGGTTAATCATGTATTCGCTTTCGCCAGAGCGGTAATATTTCCGTGTCAGGGACACCTCGTCATATTCATAAGGCAGCGCGCCGTCACGATTATCGAAAACAAGGGACACCTCGGCGTAGCCCATGGGGCTGTGCCTGTCCGTGCCGCCAAAGATAATGTCCTCCATCTTCACGCCGCGCAGGCTTTTGCTGGACGCCTCGCCCATAACCCAGCGAATAGCGTCAGAAATGTTGCTCTTGCCGCTGCCGTTCGGACCAATGATAACCGTCATGCCGGGGTCAAAATTCAGTTGTGTCTTGTGGGGAAACGATTTGAACCCACGCAGTTCAAGGGATTTTAGTTGCAAGGGGGGCGTCCTTTCAAAAAATTCAAAATTAGGGTTGACATACTGCATTAAGTATGCTATAATAATCACAGAAAAGGGATAGTGCCACTAAAGGCGGCTAACTCCCTGTGAAATTACAAGTTAAAAGAACTAACTGCATCTTTCCACGGACGGCAGTTAGTTCTTTTTATTGTCGTTGTTATCATCAAGTTTGTTAATTAACGTAAGTATAATTATCAGAACAATCAAATATTCCATCGGCAACACCCCCTTTCGGGGAGTAAGACTTAACCGCCTGTCATAGCCAAACTATGTAGTGGCACTATCAGGTGACAGTATACCACATATTTCGAAGGTTGTCAATATGGGGAATTTATAGATTTCAGCGTTTACTAAAAACATTATACCACACTCCCGCTCAAAATGCAAGCCAAAGTGCAAAAGAGCAGACGAAAGTCTGCTCTTTTTTGCTATTTTCGCCTCCTCCAACCGCGTCATGAGGAGTGCGATGAATTCGTGGTGGTCGTGTAGTGGAGCGAAACATTTGTTGTTTTTGATGAATTTAAGCAACAAGCCCTGCTCGTTTTCATCGTAATTCTTAGTCGTTCCGCTTGGCAACTGCTGGTTGAGGGCGCTCAAATATCCTCCTCATCGCCCACACTCCCAGTGACACCACCGGGATTGACAGCAACGCCATCACAGCAAACACTGCCCAGCCCAGCAAGTCAGGTTGCTCCAGTTCAAGAAATCCGCGAAACAAAAAGGTTGCGGTGAAGAATCCTCCAACTGACATAGCACATATCAACGCCCTAAATTTGTTCATAGGCAGGCATATTCGCACCATGGCAATTCCTGCAACGAACCCTGTCATCAAAAACATAATTGTTTGTGCCGCCTCAACCGTAATGCCCAAGCTCTCGTGGGCAAATGTCATAAATGCAATAACCATCATGATGTATATCGAGTGCGGTATGGCTCGCTTAACTGCGTAGGGCAAAAATTCGGTGGTGACACGCTTGCTGTTCGGCTCAAGTGCCAGCATAATCCCCGGGAAGCCTTGTATAGCAAGGTCGTAGAACAGCATTTGTATTGGTGCGAAGGGGTGAAGTCGATTGAAAATCAGGTTAAAGAAAGTCAGTAGCATAATATAGCCTGTTTTCAGCAGGAAAACACAGCCAAGTCGGGTCATGTTGTTAATCACACGCCGTCCCTCTGCAAGGGCTTTTGTCAGGGCGGCAACGTCCGAGTTTACCAGTACCAGCTGTGAGGCTTGCTT
>WQSD01000145.1 GCA_009788105.1 Oscillospiraceae bacterium
CTTGCCCACGGCGAAAACCTTGAATGCACCCCCATTGCTACAGTAAGCGAAACTCCCCGCCTTGTAATCCGTTACGACGGCAAGCCGGTAGTTGACCTTGCCCGTGATTTCCTTGATTCTGCGGGAGCGACCAAGCATACCCACATCAAAGTCGCCGCACCGCAGGACTATGCAAAGCCAGCTGTCACCGACTTTGCCGCAGGGTACAAAGCTCTTGCCGCTGACATGAATGTGGCAAGCAAAGCCGCTCTTTCCAATATGTTCGACTCCACTATCGGCGGCGGGAGCGTTACCATGCCATACGGCGGTGCGACCCAGCGTACACCCATTCAAGCCCTTGCCTACAAAATCCCTGTGCAGGATGCTGACACCAGCACTTGTGCGGTGATGGCGTGGGGCTACAACCCGTATATCTCCTCCGCTGACCAGTACGCGGGGGCGTATCTTGCTGTGGTGGAAAGCGTTTGCCGTGCAATTGCCACCGGGGCAAGCCGTGAAGATATGTACCTGACCTTTCAGGAGTATTTCGAGCGACTCCGCGGCGAAGCCGTCCGTTGGGGCAAGCCACTTGCGGCTCTCTTGGGTGCGTTCACCGCACAAATGGGGCTTGGTATGGCGGCTGTGGGCGGCAAAGACAGCATGAGCGGTACTTTCGAGGACATTGACGTGCCGCCTGCCCTAATCTCCTTCGCTGTGACCACAGCGGAAACAGGGGATATTATCTCCCCCGAGTTCAAGAAAGCTGGTAGCCGTGTAATTTGGCTACGCCCCCAACTTGACGGGCGTGGACTTCCCACAACCGAGAGCCTGCTTGCCAACTTTGATACGATAACCCGCATGGCAAAAGCAGGTAAAATCCTTTCCATGTCAACCCCAACCTACGGCGGCGTTGCCGAAGCCGTGATGAAAGCCGCGGCGGGAAATAACATCGGATTCGCTTTTGATGCGGGCATCACCACAAGCGAGATTTTCGCCTATGCTTACGGCTCGTTCATCGTGGAACTTGCCGAGGGCGCGACACCAATTGGCACTCTTCTTGGCAAAACAACCGAAAGCCCGATTATCTCACACGGTAGCGCGGAGCTTGCAATCTCTGAAGTCATGGACATCTCCGAACACCGCCTTGCGCCCGTTTACGGCAAGCCATTCATGCCGACCAGCACCCCTTGTGAAACTGCAAAATCAGATGTGAAGCTATGGGAATCTGCCACCACAAAAGTGGCGAAACCTCGTGTGCTTATCCCCATTGTGCCCGGTTCTGTGGGTGACTATGATGCGGCAAAAGCATTCAGCCTTGCAGGAGCGGAAACCGAGATTTTCGTGGTACAAAGCCACACAGCGGCTGACATTGCCACTTCACAGGCAGAATTTGCGAAGAAGTTAGACGGAGCGCACATCCTGTGGCTACCCGGTGGATTCTCTCCCGTGGACACCCCCGAGGGTGGCGGCAAGCTGATGGCGGCGTTCTTGTCCGCCCCGGTGGTGAAAGACGCAATGAGCCGCTTTATGGACAGCGAAAAGCTAATCGGCAGCGTGGGTGACGGCTTCCTTGCGTTAGTTCAGTTGGGGATACTGCCTACTGGCAGATTTGCCCCGCCGAGTATGTCATATGCGGCAACCGGGGAGCATGTTTCGGGGATTGGCGCAAGCAAAATTCACTCAAATTCATCTCCCTGGTTCGCTAATGCTCAAATTGGAGAGTGGGTCAGCTTGCCTGTTTCACACCAACGTGGCACATTTGTCATGGACGGTGGCACATTTGACACTTTGATGGCGAATGGTCAAATCGCAATAACTTTCGACAAGCAGATTGACGCCCTCACCTCCCCCAATGGTCGTATTATGGGTATGCTGTCCCGTGCCGACCGCATGGGCGACGGGCTGTACAAAAACGTGCCGGGCAACTATGGAATAGACGTGTTCGGTGCGGCTGTGAAGTATTTTAAGTAGCAAAAGCAACAAAGAGCGGCACTATCAAGTGCCGCTCCAGGGTGAAGAAAAAGGTCAAAGTCGTGGGGTTTCACCCCACACCCAACCAGTTTTTTGAAAAAAACTGGACTAAAAACTTTTTCTCGCAAAAGCATAAAATGCTTTTGTACCAAAGTTTTTGAAAGTCCAGAAAACTTTTTGTAAAAAGTTTTCTGGTGGGGTTTGGGGCAACGCCCCAAGGTGTTTTAGGTTTTTTCTTCGGGTTGAAAGAGCGACACTATCAAGTGCCGCTCTTTGTTATTTGATGGAAAGGTCATGCCCGCCGGAAACAAGATACAGGCTTTCCACCTACATCACACTATACAGCAACTTGCCGTAATTGGGGAAAGGCCAGTGTTTTTTTGCTACCAGGGTTTCTAATTCGTCAACAAGCAAGCGTAGTTCTGACATAGCGGCAAACACTTTGTCGCGATAGAATACCGCTTGTGCCAAAATATCGCCCTCGTCTTTGGATGCCAGCACAGTACTTTCCAAAGCTGTTAGCTTCTTCAGTAGGCATGCAGAAACTCCAGAGATTTTGTGAAGGAAATGTTGCTCCAGGGTTGGGTCAATATCGCTAAACGACGCTTTTCTCTTTAACAATTCCGCAAGGTCGTTTTGATAATCAATTACCGCAGGAATTATCTCTCCTTTTACCATGTCAATCATGGTTAATGCTTCAATATGAATGGTTTTGCAATAGCTCTCCATTTGAATTTCATAGCGAGAATGCAACTCGGTTTCCATAAAGACGCCATGCTTGGTGAACAACTCGTAACTTTTGGTGCTAACCAATTCAGGCAAAGCATCAACTGTGGTTTTAAGGTTAGACAGCCCACGTGACGCCGCCTCAAGAACCCACTCGTCAGAATAATTGTTGCCGTTGAACACAATACGTTTGTGAGCTGTAAAGGTTTGCTTTATCAGTGCCGAAAGGTCAGTATTAAAGTTTTGCGAACTCTCTAAAGCGTCAGCAAATTGACGTAATATTTCAGCAACAACCGTGTTCAAAATTACATTCGGACCGGAAATAGAGAAGGCAGAGCCAAGCATACGGAACTCGAACTTGTTACCGGTGAATGCAAAGGGAGAGGTACGGTTGCGGTCGGTAGTATCCTTTGGGAAATGGGGCAACACAGTCGCTCCGATTTCCATTGATTGTCTACCTTTGTCTTTGTAAACAACATCGCATTCAATGGCTTCAAGGATTTCGGTAAGCTCGTCGCCCAAGAAAATCGAAATTATCGCTGGCGGGGCTTCGTTTGCACCCAAACGATGGTCATTCCCTGCACTTGCAGCCGACACTCTAAGCAAATCTTGATACTCGTCAATAGCTTTTATCACAGCTACCAAAAACAACAGAAATTGTGCATTGTCGTTGGGGGTTTGACCCGGGTCAAGAAGATTTATTCCGGTGTCCGTGCTAATTGACCAGTTGTTGTGTTTTCCGCTTCCGTTTACGCCTGCAAACGGCTTTTCGTGCAACAAACAAGCCAATCCATGAGCATCAGCGATACTTTTCATCAATTCCATTGTAATCTGATTTTGGTCGGTTGCTATGTTTGTTGTTGTATACACAGGTGCCAACTCGTGTTGACCGGGGGCAACTTCGTTGTGCTTTGTTTTTGCAGCTATGCCAAGTTTCCACAACTCTTCGTCAAGTTCTTTCATGAACGCAGATACCGCAGGCTTAATACTGCCGAAATAGTGGTCGTCTAACTCCTGCCCTTTTGGCGGTCGAGCACCCAAAAGCGTCCGCCCTGTGTACATTAAATCCGGGCGCTGTTGGTATATGTTTTTGTCAATAAGAAAATATTCTTGCTCCGGTCCAACATCAGACACTACACGGCTTGCTGTTGTATTACCAAACAATCTTAGGATTCGCAACGCCTGTGTGTTCAGGGCCTCCATTGAACGCAAAAGGGGAGTTTTCTTGTCCAAAGCCTCGCCGCTATAAGAGCAAAATGCAGTTGGTATGCAAAGAGTTTCGTTTTTGATAAAG
>WQSD01000146.1 GCA_009788105.1 Oscillospiraceae bacterium
AATTAAAAATGAAGAATGAAGAATTGCGGAAAATTTGCTTCGCAAATTATTTTATTGAAAAAGGCAAAGGTCAAGGGCGCACCGCACCAAAGCCCTCTTTTGGGGAGAGGGTGGCACGAACGAAGTGAGTGACGGGTGTTTTCGGACGGGCAATGCACCCCTACAAAACGAAACCACAATCACAACAACCCAAAGAAAGAGGAAACACCATGAAAAAACTACTCGTAATCGCAATTACAATCAGCCTGCTTGCAACAATCTTGCTAACTTCATGCTCCGCTGTGGCAGAGGGCGGCGGCACGGAGGGTACTATCAATTCCTACCAAGGAATGTATATGCAGGTGGCAACCCACAGCGTCACCACAACCGGACTGCGCTTGACCATGGTGAACACAAATTCGTCAATAATCTTTGGTCATGGATTTGGCTATACTATTGAACGATATGTGAATGGCATATGGGAGCGAGTGCCACTTATTAACGACCATATTGTGGCTTCCTTATTACTCAGCGTTCCTCCAAACAGAACCATTGATGAAGATATAAATTGGGAACACATTCACGGAGAATTGCCACCGGGGAAATATCGCATAGTGCGTAATTTTATGATAGGCTTGTGGAACTGGGAAACTCCCGAAGAAGAGCGGTTAGAAGTGGATTTGTACGCCACTTTCATAATCGGTGCTGACTGGGAAAGCTCTCTTAGCACATGGCAAGCCGAGCAAGCGGAATTAGCGGCGGCGGCTTTCGCGCGCTACGATGGTTTGGACTTGGAAGTGTTTGCGTACAGCCCACAAGGGCTGACGTTCAGGCTGACAAACAACAACCCAAATTACAGCTATATTATCGAGAGCATCTTCGTTGGTTGGGAAGATAACTTCCCTGATGGTGGGCACGCAGGTGCGGTTGAATATACTATATTCAGCAATTGGCTCCATGAAACATTCCCGGCATGGCCTTTTGGAAGAGAAGTTATCCTGCGCTACGGGGATTATATCCTGCATCAAGTGGACTGGTACGCCGAAATAGGCAACCTAACTCCAAGAATGCACAGGCATGGGCAAAATCCGTATATTTTTGATGTGGTTGTAGCTGTGCGTCTGGATGTTTCTGACCAATACATCGCCGAAAATTTCCGCCATACTATTCCAGGGTTGCCCAACGAAACCCACAGAATACGTGGGGATTTTGACCTTGGCGGGGTGTCGTAGATGACCAACCCGAAATTCTGGCTCGCACTTGACACCCTGCTTGCCAAACACGAAATCATCATCGACCGACCAAAAGGCACGGCACACCCGAAACAGAAAAACTTCACCTATCCCCTCGACTATGGCTATCTTGACGGCACAAATTCAGGCGACGGCGAGGGCATTGACGTTTTTGTGGGCAGCGGCGAGCGGCAGATTGATGCAATAATCGTGTCGGTAGACACATACAAAAAGGACAGCGAAATCAAAATCCTTGTGGGTTGCAACGAAGAGGAAAAGCGTGCCGCTTTGCGGATTTATACCGAAACTTATGATACCTTGCAGGGGATTTTAGTGAGGAGGGGGAATCCATGGAACATATCGTGACAAAACAAAAAAGACAGGGGAAAACCTGTCTTTGGCGGTCATTACTTGTAAATGTCTCCACGGTTGCCTATGGTCACAATTTCAATAATAAATACCTCGTTAAGAACAGAATAAATAACTCTAAAATCGCCAACACGCAGTCGAAAGTAGTTGTTTTGCCCTGCCATCGGCTGAACATCACCAATATCGGGCAATTTGTAAATCGCATTCAAAATTCTGCTGCGCGTTTGATTAGTTTGCTTTTCAAGGAATTTGACCGCAGGTTTTTTGAAATCAAAACGATATATCATTCTAATGTTATCCCCCATCTTGAGGCAAGAGAATGAATATCCTCACTCTTATCTTTCTCCGGGTCTGGGTCGTTCAGATAATCTTCGTACAGCTTTTGGCAAAAAGCGTCGTCAATTGCCTCTTCTATGAGAGCTTGAAGTAAGTTTGCCACGTGGGAAAGCTGTTCATCTGAAAAGGAATTTATAATTTCAAGGCATTTTTCTCGGTTACTCATGTTGTCCTCCGTTGGTTTTTCGATATTCCTGTGCGTTTTGCAAAAAATCATCGAGTGAAACATTTTTGTACAGCCCTTGTCGCCACTTTGTATAGTCAAACGGCTCACGTCGGAGCAATGAAATAAAACGCTCTGCCTCGACAATGCCAAGCTGTTCGACAAGAATACGCATTCCTTCGTCTTTTAGCATAGTGTTATCACGATTGAAACAACAATTATCTAAATAAACTTTCATTTTCACCTCGGCTGGTCATTGTATAGCTCCATTATAGCTTATTATATGACTTTTGTCAAGAAAAATTCAAAATACATCTACGAAAAACACAAAGGAAACACAACCATGACAATAGCAATCACAGGCCTCGGGCTTATCGGGGCGAGCCTTGCCAAGGCTTACAAAGCCGCCGGACACACGGTGTTCGGCTACGACATCGACACCACCGTCACCGACCACGCCATCATGACCGGGGTCATCGACGCAAAGTTAGACGAAGGCAACCTGCCCCGGTGCGAACTGGTGCTTGTCGCCCTTTATCCGGGCGCGACCGTGGAATATTTGGAGCGAAACGCCGCTATTTTCGCCGACGACAGCATTGTTATCGACTGTTGCGGCATCAAGGGAGAGGTGTGCGGACGTGGGTTTGCGCTTGCGCGTGAGCATGGCTTCACTTTCGTGGGCGGGCATCCCATGGCGGGGCTGCAACTGTCCGGGTACAAGCACTCCACGGCGGACTTATTCGTTGGTGCGACAATGATTATCGTGCCTGAACACAGCGACGATATGGGTTTTTTGGAGCGGGTGAAACAGCTTCTTACCCCCGCAGGGTTCGCCAAAGTGACGGTCAGCACCGCCCAGCGGCACGACGAGATTATCGCGTTTACCTCCCAGATGGCGCATATCGCCAGCAATGCCTACATCAAAAGCCCCACCGCCACCGACCACAAGGGATTTTCGGCGGGGAGCTACCGCGACATGACCCGCGTGGCACAGCTGAACGCCGAAATGTGGACACAGCTGTTCATCCCCAACCGGGAGCCACTTTTGCGTGAGTTAGACGGGTATATTGCGGCGTTGGCGGAGTATCGTGACGCCATTGCGGCGGAGGACAGCGACACTCTTGTCAAGCTACTGCGAGAGGGAAGTGAGCGTAAGGTGATGGTGGAGGGGCAAGGTTAGCCCATGAAGCGAATTCAACAGGGAGGGGGTCCCGGGTCAAGCCCGGGATGACGGCATAAAGACGTGAAATAAGCACAGTACCTCGCTGGAAACCACCCGTCATCCCGTAAAAATTGCGCTCTTTGCAAATTTATACGGGACCCCCTCACCTAACGCAATCGCATAAAGGAGCAAGTCATGAAATCATATATTTACATTATGGCAAACACCCTTAACACCGTTTTGTACATAGGTGTCACATCTGACCTAAAGACACGTGTTGCAGAACATAAAGCAAGCGTTCACAAATATTCATTCACCAGTAAATACAAATGCACAAAACTTGTTTATCTTGAAGTGTTTAGCGACATAAACGAAGCGATTAAGCGAGAAAAGCAATTGAAAAAATGGAAACGTGAATGGAAGAACACTTTGATTGAAAAATTTAATCCCGAATGGGAAGATTTGTTGAAATAACACCCTTGTAGGGCGTGACGACTGGGCACGCCGTGAAACAGTACAGGGACCTTAGCCCTCTTTTTCAAAGAGGGTGGCACGAACGAAGTGAGTGACGGGTGTTTTCGGACGGGCAATGCCAGCCCCTACAGGACAACGAAAGTCGCACCGCACCCGTAGGGGCGGGGCTCACCCGCCCGCAACATACCGCCGAACCACCCCCGCCTACGGCGACCCCTCCACGGGAGGGGAATTAGGTCAACATTCCCTACACAA
>WQSD01000147.1 GCA_009788105.1 Oscillospiraceae bacterium
GTGTTGGTGGTTCGGGTCAAGGTTCTGGTAGTTTACATCGTCCTGCCCCGCCACAAAGCGGTCCACCCTTTGCCTATGGCAGTAGTGCGCCATGGTACGGAAACGCACACGACCCGTCCAGCGACCCAATGGTTAATGCAGTAAGTCGCGCATATCACTCGGTTGTGGCTATTTCGGTTACTCGTGCAGGTGCTTTCGGCACACAATCTCGTGGCTCGGGTAGCGGTGTGATTATCGCCCACTCTCTCGGAGAAAACGGGCAACCAACCGGAACATATATCATCACCAACGAGCATGTAATCGCAGATGCCACAGAAAACGGCGTTACTGTCACCCTCACTTCAGGTGCGACTTATCCTGCTGTAATCGTTGGCATGGACGCAGAGACTGATGTTGGCGTTGTGTGGGTAAATGTGGTGGGCTTGCACCTTGCAGAGCTTGGCACTTCAGCAGATTTGATGCTTGGGCAAACGGTTATTGCCATTGGTAACGCCCTTGGACAACTTTCCGGCACAGTGACAAGCGGGATTATCAGTGCAACCGCACGTGATATTGACGTCGAGGGTCGCCCTATGCGACTGTTACAGATGGATGCGGCAGTGAACCCAGGGAACTCTGGTGGCGGACTTTTTGACTTGAACGGCAGACTTGTTGGCGTGGTTAATGCAAAGTCTATGGGCAACAACGTGGAGGGATTGGGATTTTCGATTCCTATTGATGTTGCACGGATAATTGCAGAAGAGCTTATCCTCTACGGCAGGGTGGTTGGTCGCCCTCGCATCGGAATTTCTGTGGTGACTGTAACACAAGAAAATCAAAACCTTATTGATTCAGATAATCCTGAATTGCGTCCGTTTTTCTATATCAACAACCAACTGTTTCCAGGTGTGTACATTATAGACCACGAAAATGTGGTTTATTCAAACCGCAGTAACGGCACGTTCCTTTTTGGCGATAGAATTGTCCGCATGAACAACACAAACATACGAGAGTTTCGTGACATTCGCTATTTTCTTCTTGGCATGAGTGCAGGTGATGAGGTGAATGTGACTGTTGCCCGCCCCGGTGGTAGTGGATACGTGACACATCGTATAACTATTGTCCTATCAGAGCTAAACGAACAATAAATCAAGCAAAAAAAGCCACCGTACCTGAAGAAAAAGGTCAAAGTCGTGGGGTTTCACCCCACACCCGACCAGTTTTTTGAAAAAAACTGGACTAAAAACTTTTTTCGCAAAAGCATACAATGCTTTTGTACCGAGGTGTTTAGAAGTTTATGACAATTAAAAGCCACCATTTAGGTGGCTTTTTTTGACTGGCTGAATTCGCAGAAACTATCCGTTGCTTTACAAAGCTCCTGTAATAGTGTATGATGGTAGCAGAGATAGGGCAAAGGTCAAAAGCGTCAGAAACTTTTTAGAAAAAGTTTCCAACACCTTCAAAAACTTCAATAATTAAAGTTTTTGGTCAACCTTTTTGTAAAAAGGTTGTGCGGTGTGGGCGCATAGCCCACGACTTTTATCTTGACCTTTACCCCACCACTAAACCACAGAAAGGCGGTATCAAAAATGGATATTGCAAAGTTTGGCACACACATTTCAGCCTTGCGCAAAGAGCGTGACATACCCCAGTCGGCTCTTGCGGACACACTTGGGGTCACGCGGCAGGCGGTGTCGAAATGGGAGCGAGGCGAGGGCTTCCCGGACATCACAATCCTGCTGTCCATCGCAAAATTGTTCGACGTTTCGGTAGATTCCCTTATGAAAGCAGGGGAGGTTAGCTCGGCAGGAGCGACTGTGCTTTCTGCCGTAGCCAAAGGAGAAGAGGGCACGAGCGGCACAGCGGAAGCCGTTGACGACATTGTGGAAATCGCTCCGTTCATGAAGGTGTCCACCCTGTCTGCCATTGCGGAAAAGCTGGCGGCACATAACTTGGACATCAGCAAAGTGGTGCAACTCTCAGAGTTTTTGGGGGACAGCGCCCTTGCGAAAATGCTTGCCACCTGCGACCTTGAAAACTTGGACGACGAGCTACTGGCAAAGCTAATGCCGTTTCTAAGCGGGGAGTCGATGCACGTGATTTTTGGTCGCATTCTCAAAGGCGAAAGTAGCCAAAGTCTGCTGAAACATATGCAATCGTTTTTCCGTGATTACAATATGTCTGTTCTCGTTGAAGCCGCCCGATTGCAGGGCGCGCTTGACAACGACGGCAGTCTGGTACTTTGAAAGGAGCAAAATCATGTCAAAAATTACACTGAAAAACATATACAAAACATACGCGGCTACTGAAAATCACGCCGAACTTCATGCTGTCACCGACTTTAATCTTGAGATTCAATCGGGTGAAATTGTGGCCCTTGTCGGACCGTCAGGGTGCGGCAAGACCACCACATTGCGGATGATAGCAGGACTTGAGGAGATTACATCAGGGGAACTGCGCATCGATAGCAAGCCGGCGAATGATATTCCGCCCAAAGACCGAAACTTGTCCATGGTATTTCAGAATTACGCCCTGTTTCCCTCCATGTCCGTTTACGAAAACATTGCCTTTGGGCTGTATCCCGCCGACCCGAACAGCGACCAAGTGAAAGCAAAAGTCGCCGAAGTGGCGAAAACCTTGGAAATCACGCACTTGTTAGAGCGTATGCCATATCAGACCTCTGGCGGGCAGAAGCAACGCATTGCCCTTGCACGAGCCTTTGTGCAGGACAAAAATATTGTGCTGTTGGACGAAGCATTCAGCAATCTTGATGCCCGACTGCGTGATGTTATGCGTTTTGAACTGACGAAGTACCACAAAATCTTCGGCAAAACGCTGATTCTTGTGACTCACGACATTAACGAAGCTATGCCAGTTGCAAGCAAAATCGTGGTCATGCGTGACGGGATTATTCAGCAAGTTGGCACGCCGGAGGAGGTTTATCTAAAGCCTGCCAATAAATTTGTGGCGAATTTCGTTGCACCTTGGACGAACTTTTTCGAGGTGGAAATTATCGAGAGTGAGGGAAAGCTATTTGCACGAGCAGATGGCGGATTTGAACTGTTTTTTCCACCATCATTAGAAAAAAATCACCAAATTCACAATTACGTTGGCAAAAAAGTGACTATGGCTCTTCGCCCTGAAACACTTGGAATTTGGGGAGAAGGCGACCACGTTCAAGACTACAATAGCAGAAGTGAAAGTTGGTCATCGGCTATCTATGCAAAGCTGCAAGGCAACTTCTTTACATGCAGCACAAGAACAGTCGTGGCAAACCCTGTGGGGACAGGTTTACAGCTAAAACTTCATGTGCATAATGGCGAAGATTACAAAGATGGCAGTTATATCACGCTAACCACATCTGGTTTGATGAGAGATATGCTATTCTTTGACGCCGACACGGAACAAGCGATATAGCAAGGGAGTGTTGAAAAAAAGGGTTTGTGGTCAATCATGTTTCAATCTCGTTTTTTTGGCGTTTTCAAAAACCGTTGCTACGCAACGAAGTACGTTTTTGAAAAACCAAAAAAATTCGCTCTAAGCGGAAAATCACCGCTTATCCGCCGAGATATTCAACACACTCAGCATATAAAAACCCAGAGGGAGCGTTTTTCCCTCTGGGTTAGGCTGTCGATTTCGAATCAATTATACTTCCTAATTTTGTTCCGCCTAAAATATGAAAATGCAAGTGCGGCACAAGCTGTCCGCCATCCTCACCGATGTTGGTTATCACCCGATAGCCACAGCCAAGACCCTCTTCGGCGGCAATTTTCGGGATAATCTCGAAAATTCGGGCGACAATGTGGGCGTTATCGGGGGTAATATCGTCTGCCGACTGGATATGCTCCTTAGGCACAACAAGGATGTGGGTGGGTGCTTGAGGTGCAATGTCACGGAAAGCCAGCAACATCTCGTCCTCGTAAACC
>WQSD01000148.1 GCA_009788105.1 Oscillospiraceae bacterium
GGGGTGGTTCGTTGTCGCTGAAGTACCGCTGAACCACCCCGCCTACGGCACCCCTCCACGGGAGGGGAATAAGGGCAAACACACGGGCGGGCATGGAACCCCGCCCCTACAAACACACAATGCATTCCACAAAGGAAACACTATCATGATACAAAACGCAATAAAATCTCTATCGAAAAAGCAAGACCTCACCTTTGACACAGCCGAGGCTGTCATGGACGAAATTATGACAGGGAGTGCCTCGGCGGTACAGATGAGTGCATACCTAACCGCCTTGTCCATCAAAGGTGAAACCATCGACGAAATAACCGCAAGTGCCGCCGGAATGCGCAAGCATTGCGTCAGACTGCTCCACGACATGGACGCCCTCGAGATTGTTGGCACAGGGGGGGATGGGGCGAACACCTTTAACATTTCCACCACCGCCGCCATTATCGTTGCGGCGGCAGGTGTGCCGGTGGCAAAGCACGGCAACCGCAGTGCGTCAAGCAAGTGCGGCGCGGCGGACGTATTAGAGGAGCTTGGGGTGAACATTGCCATCTCCCCCGAAAAAAGTGCCGAGTTACTGAAGAACATCGGCATCTGCTTTCTGTTTGCGCAAAACTACCATATCGCCATGAAATATGTTGCCCCCATACGGCGGGAACTTGGCATCCGCACGGTGTTCAACATTCTTGGGCCGCTGACCAACCCTGCGGGGGCGAAAATGGAGCTGATGGGGGTGTACGACCGAGAGCTTGTCGAGCCGCTGGCGCAAGTTTTGGCTAACCTTGGAGTGAAAAAGGCTATGGTGGTTCACGGGGAGGACGGATTGGACGAAATCTCGCTGTGTGCGCCCACATTTTGCTGTGAGGTCAAGGACGGCTGGGTGCGGTCGTATACCATCACCCCAGAGGAATTCGGCTTTCAGCGGTGTAGCAAGGATGACCTTGTGGGCGGCTCGCCTGCGGAAAACGCAGCAATTTTGCGGGCGATTCTTGGCGGCGAGCGAAGTGCCAAGCGGAATGCGGCGGTGCTTAACTCGGCGGCGGCGTTGTATGTGGCAGGGAAACACACCACCATCGCCGAGGCGGTAGTGGCAGTGGAAAAACTCATCGACAGCGGTGCGGCAATGGCAAAACTGCAGGAATTTATCGCTTCTTCAAATGACGCGGAGGTGCAGGCATGAATATTTTAGACAAAATTGCCGCTTGTACAAAAGAGCGAGTGGCGGAGCAAAAGGCGAAAATTTCGTTAGATGAGATGATTCGGCTTGCAAGTGCCGTCACTCTCGAGGGCTTTCCATTTGAGGCGGCGTTACGAAACAGCGAGGATATTGCCTTTATCTGCGAAGTGAAAAAGGCGTCTCCCTCCAAAGGAATCATTGCCGAGGATTTCCCATATTTGCAAATTGCACAGGAGTATCAGGCGGCGGGAGCGGCGGCAATTTCGGTGCTCACTGAGCCGGAATTTTTCATGGGAAGTGACGCGTACCTCCGTGAAATTGCGGACGGCGTGTCCACTCCCCTGCTTCGCAAAGACTTTACTGTGGACGAGTACATGATTTACCAGGCGAAAGTGCTTGGAGCGTCCGCGGTGTTGCTTATCTGCTCCATTTTGGATGAGGATACCCTTGCGAAGTATATCCGCATTGCCCACAGCATCGGGCTTTCTGCCCTTGTGGAAGTTCACGATTCGGCAGAGGTGGCAATGGCTCTGGGGGCAGGGGCGAGAATAATCGGAGTGAACAACCGCAACCTGAAAACCTTTGAGGTTGACATAACGCTGAGCGAGCAACTGCGGAAGTTAGTGCCGAATGATGTGCTGTTTGTTGCGGAAAGTGGGATTAAAACTGCGGCAGAGGTGGAAGTTTTGCGGAAATGCGGCACAAATGCAGTGCTAATCGGCGAAACCATTATGCGAAGCGGTGACAAAAAAGCAGAAACTGCAAAATTAAAAGGTAGCAAAGGAGTAAGTTATGAGTAAATTTGTAAGTTTTATCACAGCAGGAGATCCGTCGCTTGAAAAAACCAAGGAGTTTATCGACATTCTTGCAGAATACAGCGAAATTATCGAAGTGGGGTTGCCATTTTCTGACCCTATGGCAGAGGGAGAGGTGATTCAGAGGGCAAACGAGCGGGCTCTTGCCGCCGGCACAACCACCGAAAAAATGTTTGAAATGCTTGATGAAGTAACTTTTGAGAAAATGGTCATCCTCACCTACGCTAACCCTGTGTATGTATATGGTTACAAAGATTTTTTCAGCCGTTGCAAAAAAAGCGGGGTGTACGGGGTGATTATCCCTGACATACCTTACGAGGAGCGGGGCGAACTGCTTGAGCAAGCCCAAAAGCACGGGGTACATTTGATAACCCTTATCGCCCCAACCTCTGCCGGGCGAGTGCAAATGCTGGCACGGGAGGCAACCGGGTTCATCTACCTTGTGTCCTCTATGGGGGTGACCGGCGCACGAAGCGAATTTGGCTCGCACCTAAGGGATACTGTGGCGCAGATACGAGAGGTGACAGATGTGCCTGTTTATATCGGGTTCGGCATTTCAACCCCGGAGCAGGCAAGCCAAATGAGAAAAATTGCCGACGGGGTTATCGTCGGCAGTGCGTTTGTGAAAATTATTGAAAAACACGGAGAGCAGAGTGGTCGATACATAAGTGAGTTTATCCGTGAGATGGTTTAGTCAGTGGAGTTCACTCGCTTATACGCCGAGTGGTTGGTTGGACCTACGTACTGATTAAGTCTAAAGGAGTGGCGGATTGCCTCGGTTACAAAGGCTTTTGCTGTGCCGACTGATTCCCGTATGCTTTCGCCCTTTGCAAGACTGGCGGTAACAGCGGCGGCGAAGGTGCAGCCTGCCCCGTGGGTAAAGGCAGTGTCAATCTTTTCGCACTCCAGTACCTCGAACGTGCTGCCGTCGTAGAATAAATCCACAGCACTCCCCTTTTTCACACCGCTTTTGCCCCCTTTGATGACAACATTTTTCGCTCCAAGGTCGCTAATGATTTGTGCGGCGTGCTTCATGTCGTCCAAATTCTCGATTGCCGTCATGCCGGAAAGCTGGCACGCCTCGAAAAGATTGGGAGTGACAATTGTCGCCAGGGAGAGCATATTTCGGCGGTAGCACTCGGCGTTTTCAGGGCGAAGAGGTTCACCGCCGTCTTTGCATTTCATGACAGGGTCAATGACAATATTGGCGGGCTGATGCTTCTTTAGCTCGACCGCCACAAGTTCGATTATTTCGGTGGTGGGTAGCATTCCTGTTTTCACCGCGTCCACCCCGATTCCGCCAAGGACGGTTTCAATCTGCGGCTTGATGGTGTCTGTTGGGATAGGGAAGACTTGGTGCGCCCAGCCGTCGTGGGGATTCATTGCCACGATGACTGTCAGGGCGTTCATGCCGAACACCCCAAGTTCCTGAAAGGTTTTAAGGTCTGCTTGTATACCGGCACCGCCACTTGTGTCCGAGCCGGCTATGGTTAGTGCTTTTTTCATGGATTCTCCTAAATAAAAAGGTCAAGGTTGTGGGCGTTGCCCCACACCCCACAAGTTTTTTCAAAAGCTGGAACAAAACTTTAATTAAATTTATGGCTATAACGACTATCTCCAAAGGCGGGACGCCCAGGGGCGCGTCCCCTACATGGGTTTTGGCTGTGCCGCCCCTACGGGTGCGGTTTTGGCAAGAAACATACCCTCTTTCACCCGCTATCCGTCCTTGCTGAAGCAACATCATGCTGAAGATTAAGTTTTCGCTGTACCCTCTGCGGGTATTTGTTTGCAATGGACGCTGTTGTCACAAAATCTTCGTGCTACTTCAAGCCAGCATTGTTCATATTTTGGGGATTTTCAAACCCCTTTTCTGAAAAGGGGTTTGAATGCCGGGTTGTTAGGGGGCGGCAAGAGCCCCC
>WQSD01000149.1 GCA_009788105.1 Oscillospiraceae bacterium
AAGGTCAAGGGCGCAAGGCATTTTACCACAAAATGCACGAAACACACGAAAAACAGACTGTTCGTTTCCGTAAATCCCCTTCCGCAGGCGGAAGGGGAATAAGGGCAGGTCGACCGCCCTCGGCGACCCGCCCGAATGGGACAGCCGAAACATCCGTCTTGGCAGAAAAACACTGCCAATCCGCCCTCTTTTGAGGAGAGGGTGGCACGAGCATAGCGAGTGACGGATGTTTTCGGGCGGGCACAAAATCCGAAACCCGCCCCTACAACAATGTTTCGCTTGTACCTCACAAACGGGCGAACACAGTTCTCCCATACACCCCCCACAAATTTGCAAAGGACAACCATGGAACACACCCCCGAAACAACAAAAAATCTTTCATTGCCAATGCTCCATGCCTCTCTCGAGGCGGTGCTGTTTGCTACAGGTCATCCTCTAACTTATGGAAAACTGGCAAATCTTTTTGACAACACTCCCGGTGAAATTAAGGGAATAATACACCGCTGGGCAGAGGAATATAACGCAAAAAAAAGCGGTCTAATGATAGCGATATACCCGGACAGCTGTCAGCTTTGCACCCGCGAAGAATATGGTGCAATTATCCGCACCGCCCTTGGGGTGCGAGAGGGGGCGTCCCGCCTGTCTGCGGCAAATTTAGAGGTTCTTTCTGCTGTTGCCTACCATCAACCCACCACACGGGCATATGTAGAGCAATTGCGGGGAGTGGATTGCTCCCATGCTATTTCCGTCTTGGTAGACCGCGGATTTATCGAATCGAAATCTCGTCTTGATGTTCCCGGTCGTCCAAGGTTATACACCACTACTACGGAATTTCTTCGCTGTTTCGGGCTGAATAGTCTTTCTGAATTACCAAAGGTTGATGGAGAAGTGTAGACACGCTTCAGAGTGAAGAAAAAGGTCAAGGTCGTGGGCTTTCCGCCCACACCCGACCAGTTTTTTGAAAAAAACTGGACTAAAAACTTTTTTCTCACAAAAGCATGAAATGCTTTAGTACCAAAGTTTTTGAGGTTCTTAGGAACTTTTTTCTAAGCCCTTGTGAGCGCTGAAGGCGACGGCATTGGCGGCTTTGCCGTCAAACAGGTCGCCGTAATGCGTGAGCGGGCAAGTTCCTAAGTGGGGTTTGGGGCAACGCCCCAAGATAAAAAAGACTTTTTCTTCAGGTTGAAGTGTAGACACGCTTATGGCTCACATATTTCGATAATCTTCCATAACTCCACGGAAAAGTTCTGCGTTGCTTGGAGGTGTCCATGTGATTGCGTTTGCACCGGCTTCGATAGTTCGCAAAATGTTATCGTCGCTGTTGCCGCCGGTGGCGATAATCGCCGCATCAGGGAAGTCACGGCGAATGCGACGGACAATATCCGCCGTTTTCCCTGCTCCCGACACATTAAATATGTCCGCTCCTGACTGGATTCGGGCGGCAATGTCCTCGTCCTCTCGCACAACGGTGACGATTACAGGAATCTCTACTCGCTCCTTTACTTCTGAAAGAGATTGGTTGGTTATAGGTGCGTTGACCACTACCCCGATTGCCCCTTGATGCTCGGCATTCAGGGCAATGTTCACCACCCGCTCACCCTGCGTCATGCCACCGCCTACCCCGACAAACACAGGCTTGTCCGCAACCATCATGATGGCTTGGGTAATGGCGGACTGTGGCGTAAAAGGGTACACCGCTATTATTGCGTCTGCGTTTGTGTTACGAATAATGCTAACATCAGTAGAAAAAAGCACACTTCGTATAACTTGACCGAATATTTTTATTCCGCTGCACTGGGATATAACTTCGGGAACAGCAAGGTTTTTGCGGCGTAGTTTAGATTGGAATTCAGGTGTTTTCATATATCGTGCCACGCGCAAGGGGAAATCAAAATTTTATTAAATTTGTGCTTTCTCTCACGCGTCCTTTCTTTTGGAATTCTGTAAAGAGTATACACCTTTGTTGGAGTTTTGTCAATAAGGTTGTGACGAAATTAAAAACATTGACAAAATACAGGCAAAGTTGTGTGTTTTTTGAAGATTTTTATTCTGCGATAATCCTGAATTACGGAACGATACCCCACCGCACCCGTAGGGGCGACCGTCCTCCGTCGCCCGCCGAACGGCACAGCCAAAACCCATGTAGGGGAGACACCCCCGACGCCCCGCCTATAGTCACATATTTCATTAAGAGGAAACGAAAATGCTAATAGCACATATTCCGACTGGCTACCTTGTGGCAAAAGCCATGAAACATGAAAAAAAGTCGCTGATTTTCAGCAGTATGCTGTTCAGCGTGTTGCCTGATTTGGGGCTGATTTATTTTTATCTTGTAAGCAGACAAGTTTCTCACCGCACATGGTTTCCCCACTTACCGGTGGTATTACTCGGAACTTTTCTTGTTACATTCCCATTTTATCATATTAAACGTTTTGAAAAAGCGCGTCCGTTTTATGTGCTGTTTTTCGTGAATTGGTTAGTGCATTTAGTGCAAGACAGTTTTACCGAACAAATTCGGTGGTTGTATCCTATTGTAGACAGAGGGTTCGGGCTGATTGAGATACCAGCGAACTTTGACCATTGGATAATTTCTTTTGTGTTTCATTGGTCGTTTCTTGTGGAAATTGCTATAGCCCTTGTCGCCTTAGTTGTGTTTGTTAGAGTTTGCCGAACAGCACGAAATGCCAGGGAAAACAGCACCGATTTATAACCATACAATGCCAACAAGCTAATTTTTTCGCAACCCACCCCCCACAGAGGGGGAAAAAGGACAACGACACCCGCACCCTACAAGTCCACAACAATACCAAAAAACACAAAATCATCCCCAAAGAGGACGAAAAAATGAGAATTGACAGAATAACTGCCTGTGTTCAGGTGAGAAAAGATTTCGGAAAATGTTTCGATTTTTACACAGAAACGCTGGGACTTGTGCCAATTTACGGCGACCGCAACAGCACATACGCCAGCTTTGCAAGCTACAAACACGGCGTGCCGTTTTTTGGTATGTATCAAGCCAAAGATGCTGCAGAGCGTGTGGCAGACTATGAACTGCCCACCAACACCGCATCCTCCGACACCCTGTCCGCAACATTTCACACAGCAGATTTCGATGATGTGTACACCAACTGGCTGGCGGCAGGAGTGGAATTTATCGGGAAAAGCACCCTGTCCGGTGAGGGGTTTAGTTTTAATATAGCCTATTTCCGTGACCCAGAGGGCAACTTGCTTAGTTTGGAAGATGGTGGGGTGTAGACAATGAATACAAATGCTCTCCGCTCTCTTCCACAAATAGACACTATCCTCCGTGCCGCAGAGGGCAATCCTGCATTGACGGAGTATTCTGACGTGCAGATAGCAAATGCCGCACGTGCTGTGATTGACGGCATTCGCGCGGATATATTGTCCGACAATGGCGGGCAAGTAGATGGCACAATTGACACCATCATCATCGAAATCTTCCGCAGACTGGCACAGGATTCGGTGCATTCTTTGCGTTCGGTCATCAACGGCACAGGGATACCCCTGCACACCAACCTTGGGCGGGCGGTCATGCCTGAATGTGTCGCCGAGCAGGTGAAGTTGGCGGCAATGGAGTACACCACCCTTGAATATGACGTGGAAACAGGCGGCAGAGGTAGCCGTCACAGCCACGTGGAAAGCCTGCTGTGCCAGCTGACAGGAGCACAGTCCGCAATGGCGGTGAACAACAACGCCGCCGCTGTTCTGCTTGCCCTGTCTGCCCTTTGCCACGGGCGGGAGGCTGTGGTTTCCCGTGGTGAACTGGTGGAAATCGGGGGCAGTTTTCGTATTCCCGAAGTGATGGAGCAGTCGGGGGCGATTCTGCGTGAAGTGGGCAGTACCAACAAGACTCACCTGCGAGATTATGCCGCCG
>WQSD01000150.1 GCA_009788105.1 Oscillospiraceae bacterium
AGGCACGAATGACACCAAGAATTTCTTCCCGCCCTCGCGGGTCAAGACCTGCTGCCGGCTCGTCGAGGATAAGAATTTGCGGTCGCATTGCAATCACACCGGCAATAGCAACCCGCCGTTTTTGCCCCCCTGAAAGCTCGAATGGGGACTTTTCCAGCACATTTTCGGGAAGTCCGACAAAACGAACCGCATCTCGCACTCGCTGGTCTATCTCATCTTTCTCTAATCCCATGTTTTTCGGCCCGAAAGCAACATCTTTCGCCACAGTTTCGTCAAACAGCTGATATTCGGGATATTGGAACACCAAACCTGCAAGGTATCGCACCTCTCTCAGGCGTTTTTTGTCCTCCCAAATGTCCCTGTCCATAACGATAATCTGTCCGCTGTCCGGCTCAAGTAAGCCGTTAATGTGCTGTACAAGGGTAGACTTTCCGCTACCTGTGTGACCGATAATCCCGGTAATCACACCAGCTTCGACTGACAGGCTGACATTGTCCAAAGCAACACGAAAAAACGGGGTATTTCGCCCGTAAGTGTATGTGACATTGTTAAATTTAATGGCTTGGGTCATGGGGGAATCCTTATGTAAGACGAACTAGAGGGTGTCTACACCTAAACCAGCTTCAATTCGTCTGTGCTAATAAATGCAGTTGCGTCGCTAACGCCATACAGGGGCAACAAAGTTTGTGCATCGCAACCACGACAAAAAACTTGCACGCCACTACTGCCAATCTTAAAATCTACTGCAAAAGCACCATTTTCGTCGCAGTTACATTGAATTTTGCCGTCTTCACGAAGCTCGGCAAGCATAAAGCGGATAATCTCGCTTATTTGTCCATCATCTTCAAAGGAATCCGCATCATCTTTGTGAACAGACGGCAAATTAGACAATCCAACCTCGTCCATTAAAGCAACTATGCTTGATACAGCAATATCACAAGCAGCACGAACATGGTTGCTTTCTCCGGTAAAGGCAATATCAAGCCCGGTATATGGACATGAAAGCACAAACAGCTCTTGCCCAAAGAACACCTCGCTGCTTATAACAAAATTATGGGGGGTTGGACAGAAAAGACAGGGCACAGACAATCGAACTTTTCTATCAGAGGTGTAGGAAACCGTTAGCACGACTTCGCCTGCCTCGCCGCAAGAACACCGCAGACGAATCATATCTCCCGATAACGAGAACACTCCCACCATGCTTTGCACCGAATGGGTGCATTTTGGGCAAAAATATGCGATTGTTGTTTGTTTTAGGTCAAGTACCATGGAAACTCCCGAAAATAAAAATTAAGGCTGTTGAACGAACATCCTCCGAACCTTACTCCATCTCATCTTCAATTGACGGAGTATATGCCGGTCCGGCTATTGCCTGTTCAAACCCGTCTGCTCCCCTTGATGTGTCGCGACTGACAATAGCATATTCATCAAGAGGCAAGTTGTTGTCGTAGATTCGCATAGACATAAAAGGCAAGCTGTGGTCAATAGCGTTCACATGATGCACGTTCAAATATAGTCTGTCAACTTCTTCCAAATTTATACCATAAAATAAAATTCTTACATAAGTATATCTGTTGTGCTGTAATTTGCGATAATAAAACCCTGTAAAAGGGGGTGTACCGCCCGGGGTGGGTGACAAGGTAAACCAAAGGGGCAACTCCCCCTCCTGGTGTCCAACATCAAAAAAACTTTCGATATAGTTAAGGGCAGTTGTGGTGTAGCTAAATGTAAACTGAAGCTGTGTCAGCATTGGAGTGTAAAGTATGCTTCGTACAACTATATGCCCGTCAATTTCGCGAACCTCCGAGCGAGCCGTGCCACTTATGGGTACGACCATAGGTCCGCTTTCTGTGTCGATAGTGTAGCTGCGCAGCGTGTGTCTATATACGCGAAAACTCTCGTCATCTCCATCAAAAGCAGCAATGGCAGCCTCTGTCCAGTGAAACCGAATAATGTCCGCAGGGGGACGGGCAAGTATCATACGCACAAGCAGAATACCAAGTGTGCCAAGAATAATTATCGCCGCTAAAGTTTTGAATATCAGTTTTATGGTCCAAATAAAAGACCCCCGGGGTGATTTTATTTCTTCATCTTCGCCCTCGTTATAACCTGCGTAATAAATATCGCTCATAAGTCCTCCGTTTTTTTGGATTATACTCAAACCACTTCAAAAGTGTAACACTTTTGAAGCAGCGATTCGCAGAATCGCTGACAGCGCATTGCGCTGTTGGTGCTCGTGTTATAGGCAAACTTCGGCGGCACAGCCGCCAAACAAGCTCCGCTTGCACTTGAAAACTGTGTAACTGTTTTCAAGTGGTTTGACTATATTGCTTTCTTATTATACCACACTTTTTTATCTTTGTCAAAGAAAGAATGTAAACAATTCTGCGGTCATGTAATTCTTTGGCTTGTTCTGCAACCCTGAAGTAGTAAAATAGTCTTGACATACCCCTTGAAATGTGATAGAATTAAGGCAGTAAAAACAAAATCAAGAGGTAAACAAAAATGAGCAACTACAAATTTGAAACCTTGCAACTTCATGCAGGGCAAGAAAGCCCGGACCCAACCACAGACGCACGTGCTGTGCCGATTTACGCTACGACTTCATATGTGTTCAAGGATTGCGCCCAAGCGGCGGGCAGATTCGGCTTGTCAGAAAGCGGAAATATCTACACTCGTCTGATGAACCCCACTTCTGACGTGTTCGAGCAACGCATTGCCGCCCTTGAGGGTGGTGCGGCGGCACTTGCGACTGCCTCCGGTGCGGCGGCGGTGACGTATGCCATCCAAAACATTGCCCAAAACGGGGACAATATCATCTCGGACAAGCGGGTTTACGGCGGAACGTATAATCTTTTCGCACACACCTTGCCCACTTTCGGCATTAACACAAAATTCGTTGACGGCAGCGACCCGCAAAACTTCGCCGCCGCAATTGACGAAAACACCAAGGCGATTTTCGTTGAAACCTTAGGCAACCCGAACTCCACAATTGTTGATATGGCGGCAATTGCGGAAATCGCCCACAAAAATGGCATTCCACTGATTGTTGACAACACTTTCGCCACTCCTTTCTTGTTCCGTCCAATTGAACATGGTGCGGACATTGTGGTGCATTCTGCCACCAAGTTTATCGGTGGACATGGCTCGGTTATCGGCGGTGTGATTGTGGACTCCGGCAAGTTTGACTGGGCGGCAAGCGGCAAATTCCCCGGGCTGTCACAGCCAAACCCAAGCTACCACGGAGCGGTTATCACCGATGTTGCTGGTGCGCTTGCGTATATCATCAAAATCAGAATTACACTAATGCGTGACACAGGCTCGACTATCAGCCCGTTCCACTCTTTCTTGTTCCTGCAAGGACTGGAAACCTTGTCTTTACGCGTAGAGCGTCATATTGAGAACACTCTAAAGGTACTTGAGTTCCTAAAATCCCACCCAAGTGTTGTGCAAGTGAACCACCCGTCTTTGCCAACCCACCCTGACTACGGACTGTACGGCAAATATTTCCCTAAAGGTGCAGGCTCTATCTTCACTTTCGAGATTAAAGGCGGCGCAGACGAGGCACGGGCGTTTATCGACAAGCTGAACCTGTTCTCCCTTCTTGCCAACGTGGCTGACAGCAAATCATTGGTGATTCACCCTGCCAGCACCACCCACTCACAGCTCTCCCCAAGTGAGCTGGCGGAGCAAGACATCAAGCCGAACACTGTTCGACTATCAATCGGCACAGAGCATATTGACGACATTATCGCCGACCTAAAGCAAGCGTTTTAGGGGGAAATCGTTCCACACAGGTACGGTTCAGACTAAAGAAAAAGGTCAAGGTCGTGGGCTTTCCGCCCACACCCGACCAGTT
>WQSD01000151.1 GCA_009788105.1 Oscillospiraceae bacterium
AGCTGCTCTGGGAGTATAAAACCTTTAATTAAAGTTTTGAGGGGTGTGGGGAACTTTTACAAAAGTTCCCTGCGTCCTTGACCTTGACCTTGCTTTTGACCTTGCTTTTGACCTTGACCTTGCTCTTGACCATATCCCTTGACCTTAGGAGGAAGTGTGAAACAAAAAACCTTTTATCAATGCAGCGAATGCGGCAATAAAGTGTCCAAATGGATGGGCAAATGCTCCGCCTGTGGAGAGTGGAACACCATGGAAGAGGGAGTGACAGAGGTTGCCGCACCTGCGAAAATGCCTGTGGCACTGCGGACGGCGAACGATTCCACCGCCGAGCCTATCAGCCAGATGGAGCTGCCCAACTATATGCGCTCCGGCACAGGACAAGCCGAACTTGACCGAGTGTTGGGCGGCGGATTGGTGCATGGGTCGGTCATTCTTATCGCAGGCGAACCCGGAATAGGGAAGAGTACCCTGCTTATGCAAATCTCCGCATCCCTCGCCGAGGGGTCAACGGTGCTGTATGTGTCCGGGGAGGAGTCGGCATGGCAACTGAAATACCGCGCAAAACGGCTTGGCGTTGACCAAGAGGGCATATTTGTCCTAACCGAAACCAACATTGACAAAATCATCGCAGAATCTGACCGAGTGAACCCTGACCTGATAATCATCGATTCGGTGCAAACCATGTACGACGCCCGCCTATCCTCCACACCCGGGAGCATTACCCAGGTGCGGGAAAGCTGTCTGCGGATGATAAACCTTGCGAAAGTCCACGGAATATCAGTGGTTTTCGTGGGTCACGTGAACAAAGAGGGCGGCATCGCAGGACCAAAAGTGCTGGAGCATATGGTGGACGCGGTGCTGTACTTTGAGGGAGAGCGACAACACTCCTTTCGCCTTTTGCGGGCAACGAAAAATCGCTACGGCGCTACCAACGAAATCGGGGTTTTCGAGATGACCGAGCGTGGCATGGTGGAAGTGCCCAACCCCTCGGAGGTGTTGCTGTCAGGGCGACCACAGGGGGTGTCAGGGTGCTGTGCCGCCTGCGTAATGGAGGGCAGTCGCCCCCTTGCGGCAGAGGTACAATCCCTTGCCACCGCAAGCGTTTTCCCCTCCCCGAAACGGACAGTAAGCGGCATTGACACCAACCGCACATTCCTGCTGCTTGCTGTGCTGGAAAAGCGATTAGGACTGCGGTTTTCTGCCAACGACATCTATGTCAATGTGGTGGGCGGGCTACGAATCGACGAGCCAGCTGCCGACCTGCCACAGGCGATTTCCCTTATCTCCAGTATCAAGGACAAGCCTGTTGACCCTGGGGTTATCGCCTTTGGGGAGCTTGGACTGGCAGGGGAGTGCAGGGCGGTGAGTGGCATTGACCTGCGGATTAACGAGGCGGTGCGTCTTGGATTTACCCAAATTCTTGTGCCGCACACCAACAAATTCACCGTAAAATCAAAAGATGCAAAGATTATTCCAATCAAAAGCATTTTTGAAGCGGCGAAAGTTCTATTCTAAGCAAAGCATTGCTTTTTGCAAATAAACACTATCAAACAAAGGACACTTTTATGAAAAGAACTCGATACATCGCCATTTTGTTGCTATTATGCGTTTTTCTCGTTGCTTGCACAGAGGATGACACTCCAAGGGGCATGATAAACGTTCGTGATATAGTACACCATGTGATAGACGACATTGCCAGTTTCACCCTGTTTATCCCCGAAGGATGGGAGGGTGGTGTTTCTCGTGGCATGGTAAGTGCCCACAATGTAGCAACTCCCGGTGTTACTGTCACTGTAATGCGTGGCAACCTTGGCGGACAGGTGCGCCCGTGTGCGGTTTGGGAAAATATGCAGGCAGAAATCATGGCGTCTTTTGATTACTATAGCTATCTTTTTACAAGGAATGTAGCGGAGGATGACCAATTTAGAATCGAGGGCTTTGGGGCATTTGAGGTTCATTACAGGGCGACAGTGGCAGGGCGGACGCATTATTATGCCCAAGTCATTGTTTTGCGTGGTGGAAGCAAATTTGTCATTACCATGACTGCGCCCCAACTGACAGAGGAGCTCCTTGCGGATTTTCACATTATGATAGAGAACTTTACGTTTGCTCGAAATGCCGAGCCACCCGCTGGTATGACAGCAATTTCTGCTGACACAAGCCAAGCAGACCCTACCCCAGGATTCGATATGTATATTCCTACGGCGTGGATTGCGGATGTGTCACAGGGGCATTTGCTTGTTTTTCCTGCCATTCTGGACGGAACGAATCTGACGGTTATGCGTGCGCATCTTGGTAGTGAGAGCTTGCACGAATACGCAATGATAATGATGGAGCCGATTTTTGCTCGTCATGATGAAGTTCAAACTCCTTTTACAACGACAGAAAATGATGCAACGACCGAAAATGGCGTAGAGGAAACTGCACCTCCCTCGCTTATAAGAAGGCAGGAAACAACTCTATCAGGACAAACTGCTTTGCGATACGAATATACTCTAACGGTGGATGGGGTGGAATATCGCTTTGCACAAATACTTGCGGAACATAATGGCTATGTGTTTATTATTACTTTCGCAGGGCGGGAAGCGGGATTTGAACGAAACATGGACAACTTTAACAACATACTTCGGTATTTTGCATTTGTAGGGTAGTAAAGTTTGAAAATAACAAACGAAAGGACGCGTGAGAGAAAGCACAAATTTTATATTTTTTTGTGCGCGATTTTCCCTTGCGCGTGGCGCATATGAAAGAAATTTATCTTGATTTTGCCGCCTCGCACCCTGCGCTACCTGTTGTGCAAGAACGGATTGCGGAATATATCTCCATGTGCGGGAATCCCTCGTCCTCTCATAAAGCGGGCAGCGAAATGCGAGGATTGATAGATGCTGCTCGTGCTAATATCCTGGATTCCCTTGGCGCAAAAAACGATAGTGAGCTATATTTCACAGGGAGCGGTACGGAAGCGAACAACTTTGCTATATGGGGAGCAATGTTGGCAAAGGAATACTCTGCGCCTAACGTTGTTGTCCATGCCGGGGAGCATCCAAGCGTTGCTGCTACAGCGAAAGCTCTTGCGCCGAAAGGCGTCGAAGTACGAACATTTTCTGCGACTGATGGAATTATCGACATTGCAAAAGCAGCAGAGCTGATAGATAACTCTACCGTGTTAGTGTCTTGTATGGCGGTGAGCAATGAAACAGGTGCGATTTTTGATACGAAAAGCCTGTTTTCGGCTACTCGGAAGAATAATCATAAAGTAATCTGCCACACAGATGCCTCTCAGGCGTACATGAAAATGCCGCTTTCTATGACCTCCACTTCCGCAGATATGATGACTCTTAGCGCCCACAAAATTGGTGCTACCCACGGAGTAGGTGCGCTTGTGGTAAGACGGGAATTGGTTCGTGCCAAGCGGATTGTGCCTATCCTCCACGGTAGTGGACAACAGGGAGGTATGCGCTCGGGAACGGAAAATGCCCCCGCCGTGGGCTGCTTTGGCGTAGCTGTGGAAGAGCTTGCCCCGTTGATAGCAGGCAACCACGCCAAAGTTGCCACACTTCGTGAGATGTTGTTGACGGGCTTGCCTCACGAGGTCGTTCCAATTGTTCCGAAAGAATATATTCCTCACATTATCGGGCTGGCTTTGCCCAAAATTAAAGGGGAAACCATGCAAAATGCTCTGTCTGCTCGCGGAATATATGTTTCGGCAGGGGCGGCGTGTTCGGAAAAGTCTAAAGGCAATCCTGCGCTTACAGATTTTGGACTAACCCGCGAGCAGGCAGAATGCACTATCCGTGTCAGCCTGTCAGCCAGTGTAGCTGAAGCAAATATAGCCATGTTTTTATCCGTCCTTG
>WQSD01000152.1 GCA_009788105.1 Oscillospiraceae bacterium
TCCGTAAATGAGATATTCTGTATGTCAATTTGCTGAAACGAAAAGGCTTTGTGTTCGGTATATCTTTCTTTCGCCGCGTTCACCATGCCTTCCGAAAAGTCGGATAATACGACCTCGCATTCAGTAGGAAGAGAAGCAATTCTATCAGCCCACTGCGCGCCGTTGCCGCAACCCAACTCTAATATTTTGCAGTTTTCAGTGAAGTCGTAATGCTCCCACAGCCAGTCGGCGAACCCCCGCTTGTTCGTGCTGTGTTTAGCGTGCAGGTTAATGCGTGCGGAGAGGTTCATGTCGTTTGCGTATTGTTGCTCTGCGAAATTCGTTTCGTTTCTGAACATGGCGGGGTCTCCTTGGTGATGGCTGACTTTGCTATTTATAAACATCTCCGCGATTGCCTGCATCAACTATGCGAATAAGCAATTTTTCGTCCTCGACAGAAAAGATAATTCTGTATGAACCAACACGCAATCGGTTCAAATTGTATTTGCCAGACATTTTTATCACATCGCCCTCTGGCAAGCGATAAATTGCGGACAAAATACGTTTTTTCTCGTTTGATGGCTGTTTATTTATAAATTTAAGTGCCGTTTTATCAATTGTTATGTCATAATTCACTGCGAGCCACCCCGCATTCAGCAAGTGCCTCTTCAAAGCTCACATATTCCGCATTTTCTGTGCCGTTTATGTTTCGCAAAAACAATATTTTGTCATATTCGTCCATTTGCGAAACATTAGCCGTGGGGTCGGCAGACAGCACCGCATTTGACAGTAATTCATCTAATAATGGCTTTAGCGATTTCAGTGATTTTTCAGGCAAGCTGAAAATCATTTGAAAAACTTCTTTTTGTAATGTTGACATGGTGGTTCTCCTGTTTTATTATTGGTTTTTTTAGGGGCGGGCATTTCCCGTCCAAAAACACCCGTCACTCACTTCGTTCGTGCCACCCTCTCCCCAAAAGAGGGCTTGGGTGCGGTGCGCCCTTGACCTTTGCCCTCTTTTTGGGAGAGGGTGGATTGCGGCTGTCCTTGTCGCAAGACGGGGTGGCTGTGTGCAGATTGTTTGTTGCGGGCGGGTGAACCCCACTCCTACGGGTGCGGTGTGTCCTTGCCTTAGCCAATAAAATAATTTGCGTAAGCAAATTTTCCGCAATTCTTCATTTTTCATTTTTAATTCTTCATTGTATTTGCCCTTCTTCCCCTCTGCGGAGGGGTGGATTGCGGTGATTTTCCGCAAGACGGGGTGGCTGGGTGCAGATTGTTTGTTGCGGGCGGGCATGGAAACCCGCCCCTACGGAGTCGGTGTGTCCTTGCCTTAGCCAATAAAATAATTTGCGCAAGCAAATTTTCCGCAATTCTTCATTTTTCATTTTTAATTCTTCATTGTATTTGCCCTTATTCCCCTCTGTGGAGGGGTGGCCGTAGGCGGGGATGGTTCAGCGTGTATATTGCGGGCGGGTGAACCCCGCCCCTACGAATGTTGGGTTGGGTTTGTTGTCCTGTAGGTGCGGTGTGAAAGGGGGCGGGCGACCGCAAGGGTCTGCCCCTACAACAGCGTTTAGGTTTTGACCTTGACCTTTAACTCCACACTCCACACTCCACTCTTCAAACTCCACACTCCACTCTCTTACTAATGCCCGCCACCGCAACTGCCAGTACAGCTATCGCAATGGCTGTCCATCTTCGGCACAGCCTTATCAATGCCGTGGCGCGTGTAATAATCACTCACCGCAAGGGCGATGGACTCTTGCGCCAGCACCGAGCAATGGACTTTTGCCGGGGGCAAGCCGCCAAGCTCGTCCACCACATTTTTATTGGTGACAGCAAGAGCCTCCTCGGTGGTCTTGCCGATAATCAGAGTTGTGGAAATCGAGGATGCGGCAATGGCGGCACAGCAACCGAAAGTGAGGAAAGTGGCGTGGGTTATCACGTTGTCAGTCACTTTGATATGCATTTTCATGATGTCGCCGCATTTGGCGTTGCCCACCTCGCCCACGCCGTCAGCGTCTGGCATTTCGCCTACATTGCGGGGGTTCATGAAGTGGTCGAGAACTGTTTGTGTGTACATGGTTGTGTTTCCTTTCGGGGTGGGGGGAGTTATATGAGCTTTAATCTTTCCATGACTGGTTAATATCTCTAGTAATTTGTCGCATTCTATTGAATACAAGTTCAGGAGAAGACATAAGAAAATCAATTTTAGCTACGGTTCTAAATGTTGTTCCCACGGCCAAAGTAAATTCATTATTATTTTCTAAAAATTCTTCTATTCTCCTTTCGACCGTAGATAGATTTATTAGTCGAGTACTTAAAATTAAAAAATCCTTGTCTTGGTAGCTAATGCTTACTTCTTCGCCACTATCTATTCTTGTTATAGTATAGCTTGTACTATCTATAGCTGGTCGAATAATTAAATAAAATACATGCCATTCGCTTCTAGTGTCTTGTATAACAAGTGCAAATTCAATAATATTGTGAACTCGAACCCATCTTTGAACCCCTTCCTCTTCTGGTAACTCGCTCTCTGGTGTCCATATTGCTTCAACTCGAAAAGCAACACGGTTCCTTTGTATAGTGCCATGACGCAATTGTGAATGAAACACATCATTTTCATTGAAATTCACGAGCATTGCACTTACAATACCACCTTGCTCTGCTATCAATGTAATTTCATAGCTTAAATCATCACTACTTCTTCCTATATGTTCAACATCAATTTCTTCTCTCAAAATCAAGGTTTGATTTCTTCGATTAAAGTTATGCTGTGTGAAAAACACGAACAGAGAAAGTCCTATTGTAACAATAGTAAGTATCATCGCTGTGATAGAGGTAAAATAATCAAATTTTGATTTCTTTAACCTAACTTCTTTGACATTGTTGTTTGTTTCATTGTTACTTTTTATTTTTTTCAACTGCACCTCAAGCACCTGCACTTTATTTTCTAATTTTTTCACTTTTTGGGAAAATGTTTGCTCACTATTATTGTGTTTTTTTTGTTCCACAATCGATGTATTCTCCTTTTATTTTTCCTGTTCTGTTTGAGCGGGAGGGGGTAAACCCCTCCCCTACAGGGTTTTGATTGTGTGGTGGATTTTTCGTGCATTTTTCGTGCATTTCGTGGTAAAATGCCCCCCACCTTAACTCCACACCCCACACCCCATTCCCAACTCTCCACACTTCGTACTTCACTTCACCCTCACTTGCCCCAAAGCGGACTCATATCACGCAACTTCTGCACCGCTTTCGGCAACACATCAAGGATATACGCCACGTCTTCCTCGGTGGTGTCGGCGGACAGGGAGAGGCGTATGCTGCCGTGGGCTCGCTCCTCCGGCAGACCGATAGCGAGAAGGACATGGGACGGCTCGAGGGATTTGGACGAACACGCCGACCCTGTGGAGGCGGCAATCCCCGCCGCATCAAGCAGATACAGCAGGCTTTCTCCT
The DNA here is from genome assembly GCA_009788105.1 of Oscillospiraceae bacterium. Lineage (GTDB taxonomy): Bacteria > Bacillota > Clostridia > Oscillospirales > CAG-272 > WQSD01. The sequence goes on from WQSD01000152.1 coordinate 3,441, forward strand.
TCGATAAAGTCGAAAACAAAGCTGGCGTGACCCGCTGTGCGGTGGCGGCGTGAGCCTGTCAGCTGTGAGTGTGGCACAGTCGCCAAAACGCCATCTATCAACATATCCGTCAGCCGTGTAAGCTCGGTTTTGTCCTCTGCGAGGGCAAGTTCCAGGGCTTTCGCAAGCCCCACCGCACCCGCCACATTTTCTGTGCCGCCACGGCGACTGCTCTCCTGCCCGCCTCCGTGGATAAGGCTGTCCACACGAGTGCCACGGCGAATGTACAGCGCGCCGATGCCTTTTGGTCCGTGGATTTTATGCCCGGACAGGGCGAAGAGGTCAACGCCGAGGTTGGCAAGGTTTATCTCCCACTTCCCTGCGGCTTGCACTCCGTCACAGAAGAATGTCACCCCACGTTCCCGTGCCA
>WQSD01000153.1 GCA_009788105.1 Oscillospiraceae bacterium
AGCGACCTTCCGCCGTGGCAATCCATTAGTTGAATGATTTGTTCAGCGAAATCCGCCCGCCACGAAATGGATTGCTTCGGAGCTCAGCTCCTCGCAATAGAGTTCCGAGAGTTTGGGTTGAGATGGGAAGGAATAGCGATACCTAAAATTCACACTCCCCCAATAGCTTACGCAAACTTTCTTTTGCTCGCCGCAGGTGAGATTTTACAGTAGATTCGCTGATTTTTGTGATGGTGGAAATTTCTTTGATGGAATACCCCTCGAAATAAAACAAATGAATGCACATGCCCTGATATTTCGACAGCTTGCCTAATGCTTCTGCTAATTGGGCGTGACAAACGCTCCCCTCGTCGCCGCTCATGTGGGGCAATTCTTCGTTCGGCGCAAGAGTTGTCCGCTTTCGCCATGGGGAAAGGTGGAGGGATTTTGCTGTGTTGACTGTCACACGAATGAACCACGCCTTTTCATGTTCGGCATCTGCAAAGTCAGGATTTTTCTTCACGAACCGCAAAAACACTTCCTGCATAATGTCTTCTGCATCTGCGACATTTTGCGTTGCAGAGTAAGCAAGACGATATACCATTGTGGCGTGACGGTCAACCATATCATTGTTGTACTTGATTTGGTATTCATCCATAAGAGGTTCCTCACCTATAAAACAAAATAGCAGGGCGAAAAGTTGCACCTGTCAAAAAATATTTCCAAAAAAAGCGACTATCTTACCGATAGCCGCTTTAGACTTAAAAACCATAGAACACCTTGGGGCGTGGGCGCATAGCCCACTTAGCCCCTTTTTGTAAAAAGGGGCTAAGAACCCCAAAAACCTTGGTATAAAAACACTTTGTGCTTTTGTACCAAAGTTTTTGTTCCACCTTTTTACAAAAAAGTGGTCGGGTGTGGGGTGAAACCCCACGACTTTGACCTTTATCAACAGTCGCTTTGTTTTTGATACTTCTACCCCAACGGAATGCCGTATGTGGTGTACGCCGTTAGCCTTACGGGCGTGCCGAACACAGTCAATGCAACACGCATAGACATTGTTGCACCATTATCCGCAGTTTCGGACAGTCCGCCACCGCCACTACGCCCAATTTGGTCGCCGCGCTGTAGGTCGTCGCCCACTTCAACCGAAATATCCCGCAAATTGCCGTACCAGCTCAGCAGCCCAAATCCGTGACACACCACAACAAAATCACTTAAATACAGGTCGTTTCCTACAAAGACCACCCGCCCATTATTCACAGCAGTGGCATGAGTTGTGCCTGTAACCCCCACGAAATGATAATCTTGGGCTTGGAAATTTCGTAACGCTGATTGCAGGGTAACGAATGTGCCAAAGACCGAGCGGCGCAACGCTCCATTTGCGGTGGCGTTATGCCAGCCATAACCAAAGGAAATATTCTGCCAATGACGTGTGGCAAAATCGGTGTTTGCCTCAATATCTTCACGAATTCTGCCAAAAATATCGGCATAGGGATTGTTAATAAACCCTTCGGCGGCGTGTTCGTTCACCATAGCCAGTGGCATACGATTAGGAGGAACATTAGCCGTGGCAGGAGGACCCCAGGCAGCTTTGCCGTTTACAGTAAGCGGGATTGTTGTTTCAAACCCCTCTGTGGCTACTGTAAAGGTAAAGTTGTGCTGGTAATCGTTGAGTAATCCCATATCAAGACCGATTGGGATAAGCATACGGACATAGTTTCCGTCACGGAAAAAGTTCGCCTCAAGTCCCGATATAGTAGGATAGGAAGTGATAGTAAGAGCGTTTGGGTCAATTACATTTATCCCGCTTAAAACCACCATTTCGCCGAAATAAATTGTGTTTTGCCCAAGGAAAAACGAAGGAGTTGGATGAACTGTCGCACTAATTACATATCGTGCTTCGCCACGATATGCAGGATGCTCGGTCCAGCGTGCAATTATAGTAATGTTTGCCTCTATGGTATCGTTCAAAATATGGTTGTGCCAATCTGACATTGGGGCTGTGTTAAAGAAAAGATTTTCGCCAACACGCACCTCTAAAGTTATCTCGTCAGGCTCAACAGAAAAAGCAGATGCAAAATCAAAGTTTATTGAAACATCTCCAACAGAAATAGGATTCAGACTTTGTGTCCCGGACTCGGGCGAACGAAGAAAATCTTGTCCATACGGGCGGAAATACCATTCTATCTCTTGTGCAGGCACAACAGCACCACCAACATTCATAGTAGGCAACGCTGAATGATAGTGCAGACTTATAGAGTACAAACTGTCAAGGAAAACTGCCGCAGAATCAGGGGACACTCGATATATAAGTTTTCTGTGAGTGTCGCTTTCGATTGGTCCGACAAAAAAGCTGTTGTTCGGATTTTCGCTAAGATAATAGCGATATTGCGTTGTTATTCCAAAGCGATAGAATGTTACAAGAAAGTAGCGGCTTTGATTAACCCCGTCAGGCAAAGATTGCACGGTGCTACCTTGCCTTGTAATATCATAGAAGAGAGTGAACAGCTCGTCGCCAGCCTCGGTGCGAATCTCTTCTCCTAAAGGATTAACAACATACATATGGCTGGCATTGCTTGTGCCTGGCAGATTATCTCGTGTTGTGTTATACATTACCACAAGAAAAACCGTTGGCAAGAACAGCAATATACATAATGTCACTATAACTGATTTTTTTCGCATATGATTTTTCTCCAAAAGTTGATTACGTGATTTTACATTTATATTATACACTATAATTTTGGTTTTGTCAATAAAAGATGAAAAAAGGGGAGAAATTTGACGAGGGAAATGTTGGGGATGAAGTTAGGCAACTAAAATTGTTTTTTGTTGCATTTGGGGTGAAAGTGTGGTATAATGGGTTTGCTCTGCACTTCGTTCAAACGACATAGACGAAATTGCGTAGGGGCGGGTTTCCATGCCCGCCCGCAACGAACAATCTACACCCAGCCACCCCGTCTTGGCGGAAAATCACCGCCAATCCACCCCTCCATAGAGGGGAAGAAGGGCAAATACAATGAAGAATTAAAAATGAAAAATGAAGAATTGCGGAAAATTTGCTTACGCAAATTATTTTATTGAAAAAGGCGAAGGCAAGGGCACACCGCACCCGTAGAGGCGACATCCTCGCCCGCAATATACACGCTGAACCACCCCGCCTACGGCACCCCTCCACGGGAGGAAAATAAAGTCAAAAACAAACCAAAAAACAGGAGAAAAAACATGAACACACAAAAACTGATGGACATCGCACTTGAACTTGCCGGGCTGAAAGAAATGCCTGCCGATTGCGAAATCACTGTGGAGGGAGAGGGCATTAAAAAGGTGCTGTTCGGCGTTGACATGGACACCGCCGAAATTTTGCTTGCCAAAGACCTTGGCTATGATTGTGTTGTCAGCCACCATCCGCGTAATACCAACAACGCAAAGCTGGAAGTGCTGAACGACCATATGCACAAACTGGAATCCCTTGGTGTGCCGCGGAACAAAACGCAAAAAATGCTTGCGGAACGCAAGGGGGAGCTTAGCTATGGTACGCACGTTGCCAACTCTCGTCGTTCGGAAAGTGCGGCGAAGCTACTTGGCATGCCGTTTATGAGCATTCACACTCCCACCGACATTATCGGCGAAGCCATGGTACAAAAGCACCTTGATGACAAGTTTGCAGGCAAGCCGGAAACCACTTTGCAGGACATTGTGGACGCACTTGAAGAGATGCCGGAGTACAAAAACTCTACCCGCAAGCCGGTCATTCGTGTAGGCGGCAAGGATAGCTATGCGGGGAAGATTTACGTTCTCATGTCAGGGCTGACAGGTCCCGGCCCGAAGATTACGAAAGAGTATTTCGAGGCAGGTGTCGGCACGCTG
>WQSD01000154.1 GCA_009788105.1 Oscillospiraceae bacterium
AAGAGGCTACCATGACTTCGTTTATGGGAATAATAGGATACACCAACGAGCTGACAAATTATATTATTGACCGAGTTAATTCAAGTGATGTGGTACAAGCACAGCACGCCAACCCCGAAATTGACATTTTCACCGGCATTGCCTTTGATGCCGAGCCTGAACCACTAACTATTGAAGAGGTTATGGCGTTTATCGGTGCTTTGCCGGAAGAAATCCAAGCAGTACTTATGCACGCCATTGCAGACTTAACCGAAGAAGAAATCATTCAAGAGTTTTATGACGAACTGCGAAGCACAACCAACGCCACTTTTAGCGGAAACCTTAATCGCCTTGGCTACGTTGACTTTGCAAACCCTTCTCGTATCAGTCTTTACCCTGTCAGTTTCGAGGCGCGGGAGGCTCTTGCCGCTTTTATCACCTACTATAACGAAAACATTGCAGACGAAGACAACGAAATTCGCTTTTCTGACATGATTGGCATGATGATGAGTTCAATGCAAACCATCGTGAACTTTGTTGCTTACGGACTTATCGCTTTTGTGTCGGTGTCCCTTGTGGTGTCGTCGATTATGATTGGTATTATCACCTATATTTCGGTGCTTGAGCGGACGAAAGAGATTGGTATTCTCCGTGCTATCGGGGCGTCGAAGAAAGATATTTCTCGTGTGTTTAACGCTGAAACTCTGATTGTGGGCTTTGCGGCAGGGGCGCTTGGTATCCTTGCTACTTTGGCAATTATTATCCCGATGAATTTGGTTCTTGCCATGCTTACTGAAGTGAACAATATTGCTATTCTCCACCCTATTCCGGCAGTAGTGTTGATTGCTATCAGCATGTTCCTTACTTTTATCGCAGGGCTTATCCCAAGTCGCATAGCGTCTAAAAAAGACCCTGTTGTGGCTTTGCGGACAGAGTAGGAGGTCAAGACCGTGGGGTTTCACCCCACACCCGACCACCTTTTTGTAAAAAGGTGGAACAAAAACTTTTTGCAAAGCCCTTGTGAGCGCCGAAGGCTGCGGCATTGCTGGCTTTGCCAGCAAACAGGCAACCGGAGTACGTGAGCGGGCAAGTTTTCTGGTGGGGTTTGGGGCAACGCCCCAAGGTGTTTTAGATTTTTTCTTCAGTCTGAATTTGCGTAGCAAATTTACCTTAATTCTTCATTTTTCATTTTTAATTCTTCATTGCCCTTAACCCCCCCAAGGAGGTCTTCCAATGTTTGACCCTACTATGCAACTCGGCTTTGGCATGATGCGCTTGCCATTGCAAAACGGCGAGATTGACATCGACCATGTAAACCGTATGGTTGACCTGTACATGGAACGAGGTTATCGCTACTTTGACACCGCCTACTTTTACCATGATAGTAAAAGCGAGGGGGTGATGAAGACCTGTGTGGTTGACCGCAAGCCGCGGGAATCGGTCTTACTGGCTGACAAGATGCCTTTGTACTCGGTTAAAGAAACCGCAGACTGTGAAAAATTCTTTACTGAACAGCTGCGGCGAACAGGTGCAGGGTATTTCGACTACTACATGATGCATGCCCTGTCCGCAAAATACGAAGAGGCAGTGCGGAAATTTGGAGTGTGGTTTTACATACGCCAGCTGAAAAAACAAGGCTTGATTCGCAAGGCAGGCTTTTCTTTCCACGACAAGCCGGAGGTGTTGGAAAAATACCTTTCCACCCTGAAAGATGTTGATTTTGTCCAGCTACAAATAAACTATCTTGACTGGGATTGTCCAAACAACCGCGCCCGTGAAATGTACGAGATTGCACGGCGGCACGGAGTGGAGATAATCGTGATGGAGCCTGTGCGAGGCGGTAGTCTTGCTACCTTGTCAACTCCTGCACAAAAAATGCTGAAAAGCGCATGTTCAAGCGATTCTGTTGCTTCATGGGCGATACGTTTTTGTGCCTCGTTAGATGGGGTGAGCAGTGTGTTGTCCGGTATGTCAAGCATTGCGCAAGTCGAGGACAACTCAAGGACGATGAACAACATTCAGCCGCTTTCCGAGGATGAATTTGCTCTTTTGGACAGAGTGGCGACGGTTATCCGTGCTACACCTACAATAGGGTGTACTCGTTGCAAATACTGTATTGAAGAGTGTCCGCAAAAAATCGAGATTGACCGTGCAATTGGTTTGGTGAACCATGTGAAACGCTATGGCAGCACCGCCGGAAGCTGGGGTGCCGAGGGGTTGATTGAACAGGCGAAAAAGTGCATCGAATGTGAGCTTTGTCAACCACGCTGTCCACAAAACATTGACATTATAAAAGCTCTCAAAGAACTTGTTAAATAAGAACTCATCTATAAATCAACAAACTCTACGCAAGTTAAACACTTCGTGTAATTGGAGGACATTATGAAAGCAAGATTACCTAATTCAGGTGGCGGTGGAATGCAAAATATGCTGAAGCAAGCCCAAAAAATGCAAGAAGACATGGAGGCGCTCCGCGAAGAACTTGACGAAAGAGAGTACTCTATCAAGGCGGGCGGCGGCATGGTTGAGCTGACCATTAACGGGAAGTGCGAGATTTCTGCTCTGACCATCCAGCCTGAAATTGTTGACCCGGACGACATTGAAACCCTGTCTGACATTTTGATTGCCGCATTTAACGAGGCGAACAAGACTGTCACCGAAACAAACGACGCTGAAATGGCGAAAATCACTGCCGGCGCAGGTTTACCTGGAATGGGCTTGCCGTTTTAGGTCAAAACCGTGGGCTGCTCGCCCACACCCAGCAAGTTTTTTACAAAAAACTTGACTAAAAACTTACTCACAAAAACACTATGTGTTTTGTATCAAAGGTTTTTGAGGTTCACAGGAACTTTTTTCAAAAAGTTCTTGTGTGGGGTATGGGGCAACGCCCCATGTCATTGACCTATTCGTTTTCAAGGAGTTTTCATGTCACTACCAGAACCACTGATACAACTTGCAGAACAGCTACGCCTGCTCCCCGGTGTGGGTAGCAAAACTGCACTTAAATATGCTTTTCGCATATTAGAACTGAGCGATGAACAGGCAGAAAACCTGCTCGCCTCTATGAATTCTGTCCGCCAAGGAATAAAAAATTGTCCCCGCTGTTATCATATCAGCGAGGAGGATTTGTGCGTTATTTGTGCGGACGACACACGGGATACCACCACTCTGTGCGTAGTGGAGGACGCCCGTGATGTGATAGCATTCGAGCGGGTGAAGGACTATCGTGGTCAGTATCATGTGCTGGGCGGCACTATTTCACCTATGAACAACATCAGCCCAGCCCAACTGAACATCGACAGCCTTGCGGCACGTATCGCCGAGGGCGGAATTCGCGAGGTCATCATTGCCACTAACCCTACCCTTGAAGGGGAGGCGACTGCAATGTACCTGTCAAAATTGCTCACTCCCCAGGGAGTGTCGGTTTCCCGTCTTGCCTACGGCTTACCTGCCGGGGCTGACCTTGAATACGCCGACGAAGTCACCCTTTCTCGTGCCATGTCAGGGCGGAAGGTGTTGTGAAACAGTAAAGACACAAAACCTAAAACACCTTGGGGCGTTGCCCCAAACCCCACCAGAAAACTTGCCCGCTCACGCACTACGGTTGCCTGTTTGAGCCGCCAATGCCGCAACCTTCGGCGCTTACAAGGGCTTTGCAAAAAGTTTTCTGGACTTTCAAAAACCTTAGAGGGTGTCTACACAAGATGAAAACGGCGAGATTTTGGCTGTTTTTTCGCCACTCGTCGTTGCTCGTCGGTAAAATATTCCCGATATTCGCCCTCCTCACGCCTAGATTGGCGAAAAAACATCTCAAAATTCGCTCGTTTCATCTCGTGTAGACACC
>WQSD01000155.1 GCA_009788105.1 Oscillospiraceae bacterium
GTCGTCCCCTACATGGGGTGCGGTTGAAAATTGTAGGGGACGACGCCCTCGGCGTCCCGCCTTTTGGGATAGCATTAACATTTTTGTTTCGTTACTAAAGCCTATACACCGGCTTTCTTTTTCATCATAATCCCATAGCCAGTCACCGCCAAAACAATTGCTACAACGCTAATTGCAATGATTGCAGGTTCGCCTGCGGGTGGAGTTTTGTATGGGTTGTTTTGATTTTGGTTGCCTGTGCCTTGGTTGCCGCTGTCGCCCGTGGGTGGCACATCTTCTACGCAGTCGCAGGTGGCTGTATCGCATTCGCCCTCACAGTCGCAAGCGGCGGTGCAACAGTCGCCCGTGGGCGGGGTGTCGGCTGGGATATACAGGGATAAGGGGACGATTTTCTCGCCTGTACGTTCTTCTGTATCACCTTCAACCCAATAGGAATAGGAATACACCGCTTCAAATATATGCGTGCCGGGAGCAAGGGTTGCTACAAATTCATTTGAAAGGTTAAAGAGCCAAGAGAAATACGGTCCAGACAGTCCTCCAATCCCAAGTTCATATTCATAAGTAAATTCTGTAGCGGTTAAGTTTCTATTTTCAAATCTCAAGTTTTCAAAAGCATTCCAGCTCCACAAACTGCAAACGCGACCGGTTGCACCATGCTCAGACTCTGTTGTAAAATCGACTGAACCGAATATGCCATATCTATCTGAAATAGTAGCTTCTTCTGTAACTATCCGTGCTATGAGAACATCGTTCTCAAATATTTCAATGGTGAAGTGAACAGTTTCGGCAAATAATTCGCACTCATCCCAATCCCTATGCCATATAAATTCGCAGCTGGAGCAAAGCCAGGGCAAGGGGTTAATGCAACCACATGGATTTATCAATTCAAAAACTTCTCCACAGCAGATAATTTCATCATATCCCCAAAAAGCTCTTCCAAAAACACTAAAACCAGGATTAAAATCAATGTATAGGTCGCTTGAAACTACAAATCTAAAATTTGAGCCGAAACGAATCAAATCATAATATTCTGCAGGTAGTACAGCAAAAGCAAGCAAAAACTCTCTGATACAAACTCCACCATTAAAAGATGGTAAAATTGGAAGCCACCACCTTGTGTACGGGTCTGTCCATTTATCTCCACCTATGTAAAAATGCGGATTACTACTATCCACCGGCACAACAAACGTCGGCACTTCCGCACCCCCACCAAACGCCGTAAACGGCACGAACAAGCCAACCAACAACAAACCTACAACCAACAAACTTAATACTTTTTTTAACTTCATTTTTCCAACTCCTTAAAATATAAATTTTCCAATATTGTACCATATATGCCATACCGAAACGACAACATTTGTATTCAACAATATATTTTTTCCATTTACAATATAGTGAGTGTCGAAAAAATGTTTTTGGAGCGGGAATATATGTTGTGTGCAAAAGTTGTTGGCAAAGTGGTACAATATTACAGAGAGAAAAAAGGTGTGTCACAAGAGGTTTTAAGCGGGCTGGCGGGCATTGGGCGAACTCATTTAAGCGCCATTGAACGCGGCGAACGAAAGCCAACCCTTGAAACATTTTTTCGTATTTGTCATGCTCTTGATGTGCCTGTAAGCAGGGTGGCAGGCGACATAGAAGCGGAAAATGTTGCAGACTGGGATTGACAATAAAATGAAAACCGCCCCCGTGGTAGCACAGGGGCGGGGCAGACCTGAAAAGGTCAGACTTTAGGCGTTAAGCCTTTAGTTTAGCGCATATTATAGCCGCCACGTTGGGGCTTGTTTGTGTTGCTTTTACCACGCCGTGACGTCGGTCTAAGTGGCGGGGGCGAATTGTAAATTATTTGTGAACGGGGTGCGGTGCGGGTGTCCGAAAACACCCGTCACTCTTTCCCCAAAAGAGGGCTTGGGTGCGGTGTGTCCTTGACCTTAATCCCCTTCCTTGGGAAGGGGTGGCACGAGCATAGCGAGTGACGGGGTAGGATAGGACACAAACACGACACCAAAACTCAAAATCTTTCGTTTCACACCTACCCCGTCAGTCGGAAAATCGCCGACTGCCACCCCTTCCCAAGGAAGGGGATTTACAGAAACGTGCGGTTTGTTTTTCGTGCATTTTCGTGAATTTCGTGGTAAAATGCCATTGCGCCCTTGCCCTTATCAAATAAAATAATTTGCGTAGCAAAATTACCTTAATTCTTCATTTTTCATTTTTAATTCTTCATTTTTCATTCTTCATTCCCTCTCCAGTTCCTCTAAATCCAATCTCGCCTCCTGCTCAAGCACCCGCTCCATTGGCGGGCGGGTTTTGGGGTGGCGAGGGGTGAACAGGGCGCAACAGTCGTCATAGGGCAGACATGAAGTCTCGAAAGTGTCGATTTTCCGTGCAATGACAACAATATCGTCCTTGTCCATGGCGATACACGGACGGAACACAGGCAGGGTTGTCACAGCGTCAGTCACACCAATCGCCATCATGGTTTGGCTTGCCACCTGCCCAAGACTTTCGCCGGTGATAAGGCTGTCACAGCGGTGTTTTTTCGCTAATTTGTCCGCAATTCGCATCATACTTCGCCGCAAAAGCAAGGTGAAATATTCCTCTTCGCAGTTAGCGGCAATGGCTTCTTGAATTTTGGTGAGGGACACAATGTGCAGGTCAATTTTTCCTGTATATGCGGACATTTTTTCGGCTAACGCAATTACTTTTTCCCGCGCACGCAAGCCGGTGTACGGGGGTGTTTCAAAATGCACCGCAGAAAGAGCGCACCCACGACGAGCCATCATATACCCTGCCACCGGGCTGTCAATTCCGCCGGATAAAAGCAGCATGGATTTCCCTGCACTTCCCATGGGCAAGCCCCCTGCCCCCCTCACAATACCGGGAGAAACATAAGCATTCGACTCCCTAACCTCTACGCGCACAATGGTTTTCGGCTCGGACAGATTTACTTTTATGTGAGGGTTACTCTCCAAAATCGCACCCCCAACTTCCATAGAAATCTCGGGGGATTTTAGGGGGAAATTCTTGTCGCTTCGCTTTGACTCCACCTTAAACGAGGATATGTTTTGCAGATGTTGTGGCAGGTATTCCGTCGCCACCGCAAGGATGCTTTCTATGTTTTTCTCTGCCACTGCGGCACGAGAAACGGCGGAAAATCCGAACACACGAAGTGCCGAATTCATGGCAGCATCAATGTCGCAGTCCTCGGTAAGGGGGACGGCGTAGGCGGTGCTTTGCACAGCATAAACATCAAATTTGCCGTGTGGGGCAAGGCGAGAGGACAAGTCGGCAAGCATTTTTTTCTCGAATTGCCGCTTGTTCAAACCCTTTAGAATGACCTCGCCGTATTTACATAAGATAACTTCTTTGATTTTCATAAACTACCAACCCTCTCCCGCACTCGTTCCTCCCCAAGCAGTACCATCACTTCTCGCAGGTCGGGGGAGTTTGTGCGCCCTGTGACGGCGATACGGATGAACCCGCTAACGTCGCCTACATGACCGGGAAATGCGTTCGGGTCGGCTTTGTACGCTTTTGGGTCGGGGGCAAAGCCGTGAGCGATTGCCACCTGCCGCACCTGCTCGAACCTCTCTTCCTGCGGCAATGTCAAATCCATCACATCAAGATAGGCGGACAGAACCTGACGGACTAAATCCGCGGAAAATTGCTCGGGCAAACTGGTCTCTCGGACAAAAGTTTCGTCGTAGAATGGGGCGGCATAGGGGGCGACGTCACGCCATGTGGCAATGTCTTTCCGTGGTTTTGCCCCGCCACGCCCAATAGCGAAAATACGGCGGG
>WQSD01000156.1 GCA_009788105.1 Oscillospiraceae bacterium
GATTTATGGCGATTTCTTGCCCTTTCACTGGATTGCACGGCACAAACCGCCTTTGCAATGACGTTCCGAGAGCTTGAATTAAGACGATAAGTTTGTTTCGATACAACTTTATTGCGGGACCCACCCGCAATCTCATGTCATTTTTAGTTCAGTGGAACAAAATTGTCCCATGAGATCCCGCATCGGGGTGCGGGATGACAATGTTTTTTCTGTTATGTTTGACAGCAAGGCTTTGTGTTTGGAATGCAGAAACAAGGGGCTGGCAACAGCCCCTTGTTTGGGAGGGGGAGGAGATGAATAAATTTGATAAATACTATATAAGCGACATGAATAAAGGTGACTATTATAAAAATATTGATGACAATTACAAAAAACGATTTAATGTTATAATGGGTGCATTATTTGCATCCGTTATAGTATTTTTGTTTATGAATTTTACTCCTGCAATAACTATTATAGTGAATGTTGGATTATCAATTGCTTTTATTGCTTTATTGGCGTATCGATATCCACGAAACGCTATTTTATTTACGCCTTTAATGAGTGCATTTATATATTTTGCTGAATTGAGAGCTATATTTTATGAATATTTATTAAGCAGTATACAAAATCAACCAATCACTACGTTATTGTATGTTATTGGATACATATTGATTACTTTGCTTTTGTATTCGGTTGTAATTATTGCGGTTCCGTTGCCGACATTGCGTAATATCAAAAACGGAATTATGATTGCTATAATTCCTGTATCTATCGCTTTTTTAATGATTTTTTTTAGCATAGGTATATCAATTTTCTTAAGAAATTACTTACAAGATATGATGGAATTTGATGAATATGCGATTAACGAATTTGCTTATTTGATAGGAAGTAGTACAGAAGAAATTAAATATTTAGCTACTGAAATTCTTCATGTTTATATGCAAAGAATAATTATGCCATACGTCAACATGGTCTTTGGGATAATTTCCTTTTTGTTTGCAATTGGAGGCTTGATTATTAAATTCAGAGTTGATAGAAATAGAAAAAAAGCAAACGAGATTTTTAGAAAACTAACTCTTGCTGATGAACTGTCAGATTATTTTGAAATAGTAAAATGCGCTTTTTATGGTGGAGTTGAATATGAAAATTTGATTTTGAATAACGAAAACACAAAAAGTATTGTTATGGAAAAAGAAAAAGACATAAAGTTTTGTGATTTCAAAATAGGACATAGAGTTTATGAGCGAATAAAGAAAGAAATAGTAGAAATTGTTGGATTGAAATTATAGTTAATGAGAAAAAGCAATTTCACTTGCAATCCCCGCCATTCTATGCTATAATATCCCAAACGCACCGCACCTGTAGGGGCGGTCGTCCTCGGTCGTCCGCTCGTCGGATGCGATACCAACATTGCGGGCGAACACAGTTCGCCCCTACAGGACAACGAAATACGCACCATACAGGAGAACCCCATGAAAAAATTCATCACTATTGCAACCCTACTTACCCTTTCCGTAATGCTACTTGTGGCTTTGTCAGCTTGTAGACAAGATGCCTCAAGCGAGGCACGACAAACTGCACGGGATGTGGCAAATCAACTTCAAGAACGCCAACCAGTACCCACAGATATTCAAGCAAGTCTGGAACGGCACAACTTAATTCGCAGGTCATACTGGATTAACGGAATGCAAGAACGAGCATTGACTCTACCAAATCCAGTACCAAACCCGCCAGTTGGATACATTATTCTTTTCGCTCCAAATGGTGGAGTGGTTGGCAGATTTGAAGTTGACGGCAAGGTGACTTCCCTTAACTACAGTCTTGTGCCATATAGCGAATATTTTCAAGATACCCGACCAAACAATCGTAATCGTTGGATTGCCAACCCCGGTGGAGTATATGGAGCAAACACAAACGGGATATTTTGGTTCACCCCGTGCGGGCGTTACATGGAGTGGAACGGCACGTATCTTTTTTCAGATGTTCCATTTGTGATTGACGACCCCATTGTACGCATTGATAATGTTGGGCAATAATGAATGTATCGTTAGACTTCATGCCACACATGCTATAATAACGGCACGCACCGCACCTGTAGGGGCGGGTTTCGATTTTGTGCCCGCCCCTAACGCCATTGCATCCCCACAGGAGAACATCTCAATGCCAACACTCTACGTCGTTGCAACCCCCATAGGCAACCTGTCGGACATGACGCCACGGGCGCTGCAAACCCTTGGCGAGGTTAGTCTTATCGCCGCTGAGGACACCCGCCGCACCCGCCCCCTCCTCACCCACTTTGGTATCAGCACTCCCCTTGTGTCCTACCATAAGCACAACGAGCAGGGAAGGGCAGCGGAGCTTGTGGCGCGGATGTCCGCCGAAAATATCGACATTGCCCTGGTGTCCGACGCAGGTACGCCCTGCATTTCTGACCCCGGGAGCGTTTTCGTTGCCGCCGCAAGGACTGCGGGCATTGCTGTTGTGCCGATTCCGGGGGCATGTTCGGTGGTGGCAGCATTGTCTGTGTGCGGATTTTCGGCGACCGAATTCACTTTCGTTGGTTTCCTGCCGAAAGGTGGAAAAGAGCTTGCCAAATGTACCGAGAAAATCGCTTTGCGTGGCGGAATTCATGTGATTTTTGCGTCATCTCACAGAATCAAAGACACCACATCTCTGTTGGCGAAAGAATTTCCGACAAGCGAATTGTTTGCTATCAACGACATTACCAAACTCCATGAACTGGCTTTTTACGGGACAACGGCGGAAGTGGCACAGAGCGTTTCTGCTAACGAAAAAGCTGGATTAGGTGAGTATACTCTTGTTTTGAACACACCCCAAAGCAAACCGACGGCAGAAGAAAAAATCGCACCGGAAGCGTTGATACTAAACGAAATGGTGCAAAGTGGATGTGATATTCGCACAGCCGCCGCAGTGGTGGAAAAGCACGGACACGCCTCCCGCAACGAACTTTACAAAGCATCTTTGCGGCTTAAAGAAATGTTGAACCTCTAAACACCTTGGGGCGTTGCCCCAAACCCCATTTAAGAACTTTTTGAAAAAAGTTCTTAAAAATCTCAAAAACCTTGGTACAAAAGTATTTCATGATTTTACGAGAAAAAAGTTTTTTGTCCAGTTTTTTTCAAAAAACTGGTCGGGTGTGGGGTGAAACCCCACGACTTTGAACCGAAAAGCCCCTGTGCAGCTGCACAAGGGCTTTAGCTTGTTAATAAACCTCTAAACACCATGGGGCGTTGCCCCAAACCCCATTTAAGAACTTTTTGAAAAAAAGTTCTTAAAAATCTCAAAAACCTTGGTACAAAAGTATTTCATGATTTTACGAGAAAAAAGTTTTTGTTCCACCTTTTTACAAAAAGGTGGTCGGGTGTGGGGTGAAACCCCATGACCTTGACCTTTTATGACAGTCTGAACACCCCGCCAAAAGGCGGGGTGAAGTTATTCAGTTTACAAACTGGCAATCTTATCACGGAGGAACTGTGCTGCCATGATAATGTCCGCGTCAGGGTCGTCGCCGCACTCACGCTCGATAGTCAAAAAGCCTTTGTAGCCAATGTCCTGCAAGGCACGGAGGTAGCCGTTCCAGTTCACATTCCCCTGACCAAGCGGAAGCTCGATAAAGGCGCGCCCAGACTCGATAGCGTCCACAATGTCGCCGGCTTCGTACAGGTTAGCCGCATCAACATTTTTCAGCATCATGCCGTCTTTTGCATGGGTGTGAACGATGTAGTCTTTCAGGCGGTGAACCCCGGCGGCAAGGTCGTTGTCCGCAACGCACATAACNAGGTT
>WQSD01000157.1 GCA_009788105.1 Oscillospiraceae bacterium
GGCGTGGGGATTGGCTTGTTTTTGGGAACGAAAATTTTTTAACTTTTTTCGTTTTAGGGCTTGACTTTTCTTAGCAGGTTTAATGGAAATTTTCAATTTTTCCTTCTTAATCTAACCCCCATGTACTACCCCCACCCATGGCACATAAATTCACCTACTTCCGAAGGATTGTTTAATATTTCTCTTGTGCTACGGTCTATTTGCATTTCTTCGCCTTTCATTACTTTGTGCTATCCACTCATCTATCTCCTCGCTCCAATCTCCATTGCCGCGCCAACAGCCGTCCACGTCGTCATGGTCGATGTATCCGTTGTACCAAGCTCTTAAAAATGCAGGGAATGCTCTGCTACTTAATACAGACCCATCACCAAGTGACTCTTCAATTTTCCATATAAACTGTTGCAACTCAACAGTTGTATCAAAAATATCCTCTAATACAATATCTCTATCATTAAACAAAACTTGTGGTTCTAATTTTCGTAGAATATAATTGTACATATCTATTAGTCTTTGAGTTGCTTGTGATGGATACAAATTGATTTGAACTGTTCCATCCTCAAGTTCGATTATTTCTCGTTCTGATTTAAGCATATGGCTAAAACCTCTTTGCTGTGCAAAAAAAGCTGTTTGTTGCCGTATTCGATTTTCTGTTTCCTCTATTTCACAAATTTTATTGCAAGAATACAAGGAAAAACAAAAAAACACTATAAATACTAAGCATATAATTACCTTTAATGTTCTATTCACCCTCTTGTCCTCCTAACCTGTCTAACGCTTTCTATTGCACTGTCTGAGGCGTCAGTAAGAGCATTAATAACCCTTTGACAAGTGTCACAGTGAACAAGCGGTTCGCATTGGCCACAGAAAGACGCCATAAATTCACCTACTTCCGAAGGATTATTTAATATTTCTCTTGTACCACGGTCTATTTGACTACAACGCCGAAAAAAGACCAGTCTACCGCAGAAAAAGGACCAGAATGTTGCGAAAAAAGGACCAGTCTACCGCAGAAAAAGACCACCCGAAAGTATTGACAGGGAGAAAATGATGTGATAAACTAAAAATGCTTTTACTTTCACGGAGGATAGTGCGCTGCTGGAGAGCAACATGAGCGCTGTGAAAGGTTTGGCGGGGGACGGAGAAAATCCGTCCCTTTTTCTTTTTCCGTCCCCCGGAAAACCAAAGCGGAAAACTCGCCCTTAATGGAGCGAAGCTCCGATTGTTACTTCTTCAGTCCTTTGCGTTTACGCATAGAATCTTTGCCGTCAATGAAAATCTCGTAAGAATCGTGAACAATTCTATCAAGAATTGCATCAGCAAGAGTTCCTTCGCCAATTCTTGTGTGCCAGCCCGCAGAAGCAAACTGGGACAAGAAAATTGTAGAACCTTTTTGATGACGAGCCTCAATGATTTCGAGCAAATCACGAGCCTCTGCATCTTTCAAACGATGCAAAAGCCACTCGTCTAAAATCAACAAGTCCACTCGCTTGTAGTGTTGCATAATCTTTTTGTACGAACCTGTATTGCGAGCAACAAGCAGGTCATTCAATAAATCTGGAAGCCTGACATATTTTACTCGCAAAAAGTTTTTGCAAGCGGCAATGCCAAAAGCACAAGCCATATAGGTTTTGCCTGCACCAGATGCACCAAGAATGATGATATTGTGTTTGTCAGCAATATAGCCACAAGTAGATAGTTTCGTAATCAATCCTCTATCAAGTTTGCGGTCTTCATGGTATTCAATATCTTCAACGCAAGCGTTTGGAAAATGAAATTGTGCACCACGAATTAGGCGGGTTAATCGCCTACTTTTTCTGCTCGACCATTCAGCATCAACCAACAATCCCATTCGTTCGCTAAAAGACAGTGAAGCAAATGCTGGGTCGCTTTCTTGGCTTCTGAATGCCGCAGCCATTGTTTCAAGTTGCATTTCTCGTAGTTTTTCAATAGTAGCTTCGTTAATCATTATTCGTCACCTCCATAGTAAGCCTGTCCTCTGGTGATGCCAAATTCAGAGGATAAATCTTGCTGGGGTGTTTCATCTGGCAGTTCGTCTTGCCCAGATGCTAAAATGATTTGTACACTCTTAAAACTTGGGGATGTTGTGTAGCTTAGTGCTCGTCTACAAGCCACCTCTAACCTTGCAGTAGTGTACTTGTCTCCGAGTTTTAGTAGAGCCATACACCCACGATATGCCTGTTGTTCAACCTTTCGTGAAGCAAGTATGACCCCAACCACCGCTTCTGTTGATTCTCCAACGCTTTTCGCCCACGAGAGAAACCGTTCAGCGTTCCAACGGGTATATTTGCGGTGGTCTTCTGGCATATGCTCTGCTACCGTGGAATATTGCCCTGGATACCCATGTTTGCGTGGATGGGAAGCGACGCGACTATCTCCGATGAAAATTTCAACAGTGTTACGAGTAAGACGCACACCTGCGGTTTTATTGATATGTTCGTACGGCACGCTATAATACATTTTATCAATGGAAATGTGATAATTGTATGCCACTATACAGACTTTCCATTCTGATAATTCAAATGGTTTGTCTGGCAACGGTTGCAACAATGGTTGTTCGTACTCCAAGAACACGCTTTTACGACAGCCTTCCCTTTTCTGAAAAGGTCTGCTGTTGATTTCTTCGATTTTTTCAAATATGGCTTCGTTCAGTTCTTGCAATGTGAAAAACTTCCAATGACGGAGTGCCGCCATGACCCATGTGGTGATATGTCCCACAGCACCTTCAACTGCGGCTTTATCCTTTGGTTTTCGCACTCTTGCAGGAATTACTGCTGTTCCATAGTGTTCTGCCATTTCGTGATAGCTTTTGTTGATTACAGGGGTATATTGCTCTACTTTGTCCACGCCAGTTTTCAGATTGTCTGGTATCAATATTCTTGTTGTGCCTCCAAAGTGTCTATATGCGCTCACGTGGGCTGCTATCCAATTTTCACTTTTTCGTGACAAAAAGGCCTCTGCATACGCATATCCGCTGTAAGGCAAAGTTGCAACAAAAACATATGCTTATCCGCCGAGATATTCAACACACTTTTGTGAATATTTCATTTTTTGCATATTTTTCTTCTTGTGTCAATATAATATCTTATATCGACAAAATCGTCAACCATTATATGGTACGATATTGCACAGGAGGGCATATTTATGTTCATATACTCAATCAAGGCATCAACATTAAGATTTTTCGGGGCAATTGCACTGTGTGGAACAGCTTTGCTGGCTTTAGTCATCTTTATTCCAACCTCACCCGTTGAGGCAGTTGACATTCCGGTAGTAGGCGAGATTCAATTTGACGGAGTTGGCACCAACGAGGAACGCATCGCTTTTCTTGCTCAGTTTGGCTGGGAAGTGGAAAGTGAACCAGCAGAAGAGCAACAAGTGACCATTCCCGCTGAATTTGACCATGTTTTTGTTGGATACAACGAACTTCAACGGCGTCAAGGGCTTGACTTATCGAACTATCGTCGCATGACCGTGACCAGATTTACATATCGTGTTACCAACTTTCCAGACTATGACGGCGTGGTGTATGCCACCCTGCTGGTTCATCGCGGGCGTGTCATCGGCGGTGACATTTGCTCTGCTGAGCCGGGCGGATTTGTGTACGGATTCGCTGGGCGGCAAGGGGATTCTCCTAAATAATCTTTATGCCAGATAATAAGCACCCTTCCCTTCCTCGCTTCATATGATGTATTAGCCTTTGTTTGCGTCTAAATCAAAGGAAATAACAAAAAACGAGGATACAAAAATGTGCTGTTTGTTTATC
>WQSD01000158.1 GCA_009788105.1 Oscillospiraceae bacterium
GAAGATTTTATATTCTGCGATAACCCTAAGTTGCGGGACGTCGGGGGCAACCTCCCCTACATTTGTTCAACTGCACCCTGTGTAGGGGACGACGCCCTCGGCGTCCCGCCTTTTTGGATAGCATTAACATTTTTGTTTCGATACAACTCTATCGCGAACGTCTACAAGGTTAGGAGGTGATGCACCCTGCGGTTCAAAATTGAATTTATCCAGCCGGACGACCCGGACGCAGAGGAAGAAATAATCCTGCGGTGTCGCACCATGGACGAGAACATTCGCCTGCGGTGTGCGGCAATCGAGGCAATGCTATCCCACAAGCCAGCCATTGTGTACCACAAAGGAGAGCGGGAGTTTTACCTACCCAGCAGTGATATTCTCTTCTTTGAAACAGACGGGGAGGCGGTGTATGCCCACAGCAAAAGCGAAATGTACAGCGTGACCTATCGTCTGTATCAGTTAGAGGAGTTGCTTCCGAACGAATTTGTGCGAATATCAAAGTCCACTGTGGCAAACACCTCGCAAATCATGTCCCTGACTAAAACCCTGCCCTCGTCCGTGTCCGTCCAGTTCTTCGACACTCACAAGCAAGTTCATGTGTCACGGCATTACTACAAACAATTAAAAGAAAAATTAAGTAACAGGAGATAACAGCTATGAAAAAATCTAAATTTGTCAATGTTTTTTGGGGAGTTTCCCTCCTCGCAGGTGCAGCACTTATCGTAATGCACATATTCGACCTACTGGGTGATGTGGGCTTTTGGCCACTACTCATCACAATCCCCTTCGCCGCAACATTTATCTTTAATGCCATACGGATGAAGTGGGGCGAAATGTTCCTTGACGCGGGTATTCTTATCTTTATATGGCGTCGACCAATCGAAAATGCGCTGGACATTACCATTTCCATATGGGCATTGATTGCCCTTGTAATTCTGCTGAGCATTGCGTTCCACATTCTTTTCAAAAAGAAGCAGAGCAAGTGGAATTTTGTCAAGACCGGCAAGGGTCAATGGGAAGTGAATGGCGCGAAAGGTGCGCCCAAAGAGGACGTAAGCGGCGAAAATGTGCTTATCAAAGGCAGTTTTTCAGGCTCGAGCAAGTACATTACCTCGAAAAATCTGAAGTATGTGGAAATATCCAACGAATTCGGCGGCATGGAAGTGTATTTTGACGGAGCAGAGCTTGCTCCCGAGGGTGCGATTGTGGACGTGCATAACAAATTCGGTGGCGTGGAGCTGTACGTTCCTCGCAGATGGAATATCGTCACGGATATTGCCTCGTTTGCAGGTGGAGTGGACTGTCCAAGACATTCTGATGACCCGAATGCGCCAACCATAACCATTCGAGGCAATAATAACTTCGGCGGGGTGGATATTATATTAGTGTAGATACGAACAAAGGGAGTGCGGCGGCACTCCCTTCAAATTGAAGAAAAGGGTCGAAATCGTGGGCTGTCTGCCCACACCCGACCAGTTTAGCCTGTTCATGCATCACAAATATAAGAAAAAACACAGGGATTTCAGCTTTCTTTCGACCGCCGAACTCCTCTGCGTTTAAGTGCACCATTTTCAATCTTCAAAAATCTTCAAAAATATCTTCAAAAATATTTTCAAAACCCCTTGACAATTGCCTCGTCAAGTGATATAATAGTGTCTGTAATTGAATATTGGGATATCGCCAAGTTGGTAAGGCACCAGACTTTGACTCTGGCATTCGTAGGTTCGAGTCCTGCTATCCCAGCCAGCTAAAAACCCTTGCAGTAGTTAGATTTGCAAGGGTTTTGCTATTTCCTAAACTCACTTGATTTTAGCTAAAAAACAGCCGTATCTAATGAGTATCTAAAAAATCCGTTTTACCCTATTTTGAACTTTCCATCCATGGACTTCGCCATGTCCTGCTTCGCCTCAAATTGCAAGTGAGCGTAGATGTCGGCTGTCGTTGCCAAGTCCCCATGCCCTAACCATTCTTGAATTTCTTTCAACGAGTGCTTTTCGGCAAGTAGCATTGATGCCGCACTATGTCTTAAGTCGTGAAAGCGAATGAGCGGCAATTCATGCTTTTTCAACACCTTGTTAAACTTACAAGAAATGTAATTCGGGGCAAAAGGCTCGCCGTTTTTACGTTTGCATACATAATCATTGCTGGTGTACGCACTACGCAACAACTCACGATATGTTTCTTGCTCGTTTTTTAGCGTTAGCAAATATTCACGCATGGACGGTGTAAGTGGCAGTGTCCGATGGCTCGCAGTAGTCTTTGTCCGAGACTTGTCAATGGACATTGTACTACCACAACGAACCACAGTATCGCAAATAACTAAAGTGTTTGTATCAAAATCAATGTACTTCCACTTCAAACCCAAGACTTCAGACCGCCGTAGACCATAGAAAGCGGCTATCAACACAACCACGTACATTTCCTCACCTTTGAACATTTCAAGCATTGCGTTCGTTTGCTCGGAAGTGTAGAAATTTGCACGATATTTCTGCTTTTTCGGCAACGTCACCCTGTCCGCGGGATTATACGCAATTATATTCATCTTCACAGCGTGCTGCAGTGCTTTACGGATGTTTGCATGAAGTGATAACACAGATGTTGCACTTAATCCAAGCTCCAATTGCTTGTTGTAGAACACTTGAATATCTTGTGGCTTCAAGTTTTGCAATACAACTTTGGTTTTGCAAAAATGAGGATTTATGTAACGGTTAATGTTCGCTTTATATGACTCGAATGTGTTTAGCTCTATTGAACCAGCTATAGTGTCTAACCAATGTGACATAAATTCAGAGAACAATATATCGTTGCACGGAGTTACGTTTGAACTGTTGTACTCGGAAAGCGTTTTTGTCAAAAACAATTCCGCTTTGCGCTTGTTGTCTTTGATTGGCAATTCCGAGTTAATCCACTTTTGCCGCCATTTCCCCATCTCATCTTTATAGCTTAATACGGCATAATACTTGCCGTTTCGTACTTGTAGGCTTCCTGTCATTTGTTGCTCCTTTCTCTTGCCGACTGGAGCCTACCGCTTATTATTCTGTCTTCATTATAACACAAACCCGCCACAAAATCAACAACAGATTGCTTGGGAATGACATATTTTCTGCCGATTTTAACATGATGGATTTTGTTGTTTTGAAGTAACGAGTAAGCGGTAGACTTGCCGATATTCAGCATGGTCATGAGGTCGTTAATTGTGATAATATCAGCATAATTTTCAAACATCGCCGCCCTCCTCTTCGTCTTTGTTGATTGAAGCCAAATAGATATTGGTCACATCATCCCGTTCATGCCCAAGCCACCGTGACACTTGAAGCCTTGCCTGATATTCCGTTCTGCCCTCGGCAATCAATCGCTTAAACCACTCCGCCGCACAAGTGTGCCTTAACCCGTGGAATGTCATGGGTCTTGTTGAGCCCTCATCTTGCACGGATTTACGATGTGTGGCGATGAAAGTTTGCAATTCCTTGATGACCTCATGCGTCTGTTTATTCTTTGGCACAAACAGTTTTTCGCCTTGAGCTGTCTGTTCAAGCGAATTTTTCAGCACAATGCGAATCGACTCGTTAATCGGCACATCACGCACCTTGCCGCCTTTGCCTTTGATAGTGATAAAATCATTCTTCAAAGCATTGCGAGCCGTTGCTGTGTCAATCTTCATGGCCTCGTGGATGCGAAGTCCGGCATAGCGAGCGATGACAATACACGCCTCGAAATCGTGTCGGTTCAACTCCATGCACTTCAAAACCATGAGGCTAAACTCTCGGTTGCTCCATGTCCTATCTA
>WQSD01000159.1 GCA_009788105.1 Oscillospiraceae bacterium
TTCCATAGGCTCGCGTAACGGGTCAATGGAGGGGTTAGTAACTTGGCTGGCGTTAAGCAAAATCTTATCAAAATAAATAGGATAATCCTCGGGGTTGCCCATGCTGGACAAGAGTATTCCGCCGGTGTTTGCCTGTTTGTAAATTTCGTTGATGGTAGCATCACGCCAGTTTTTATTTTCTTTGTACACATTGCCGCTTTTCACGATTTTTAACGCGCGAGTAGGGCAAAGAGCAACACAGCGGTGGCAATTCACGCACTTTGCATCCTCACAAACCATGATTTTCTCGGTTTCGAGATATTCATGGGCTTTGTTTGCACATTGATTTTCGCAAACACGGCAGTTAATGCAACGCAGGTCGTTACGTGCCACTTCGTATTCAGGATATATGTAGTTCAAATCGCACCTCCGTTCACAGTAATAATCACAGGTTCGCCGCCTTTTGGGGCGTACACTCGGTCAAGGTTTGGTTCAATAATGCGAATGGCAGACTCCTCGCTGGATATGTACACTCGGCTCCCTTTTTCCCCAACAACCATGCTACGCAGTTTCAGTCTATCGTTAAGTGCCATTAAACCGCCGTCAAATCCAACAAGAATTGAAAACGGCCCGGTAATAAGATACTCGCTGAACATCACACGCAAATATTCATGAACTTCGCCCTTTTCTGCGTCCATTTTGCCAATAGTCTGCCAAAATGGTGCGGCAATTACTGCGGCAATTTCTTCAAAGGAAAGATTTTTGCGGCGGTGCAAGTAGTCGATAATATAAGTGATAACTTCGGTGTCCGTTTGCAGGGTGCATTTGTATCCGTGCATTTCGATGGCACGACGATTGGTATCGTAAGAGGAAATCTCACCATTATGCACAACCGAATAATCCAGCAGGGCAAATGGGTGCGCCCCGCCCCACCAGCCCGGGGTGTTTGTAGGATAACGCCCATGTGCAGTAAAGCAATAGCCCGCATATTCTTCAAGGCGATAGAACCGCCCAACATCTTCGGGAAAACCAACCGCCTTGAACACTCCCATATCCTTGCCACTGGAAAAGATATACGCTCCGTTAATGGTGGTGTTTACACGAAACACGCACTTGGCTGTGAATTTTCGCTCGTCAAGTTGGCTTTCGGTCAGCTTGGTTGGCAACGGGGTGACAAAATATCGCCATATAAGCGGCTCGTCAGTAATTTCTTTGATTTTTCGTGTTGGAATTTTTGACAAGTTTATAATATCAAAGTGACGCTCTAAAAACTCTTCACAATCTTTTTTTGCACTTGCGGTATCGTAAAAAACGTGAAATGCGTAATAATCTTTGTATTCAGGATATATGCCATAAGCGGCAAAACCGCCGCCCAACCCATTCGAGCGGTCGTGCATTACCGATATTGATTGTATAATTTCTTCCCCGGACATTCGCCGCCCGGATGTGTCGATAATCCCTGAAATAGCACATCCCGATGGAATTCTAACTTGACCTTCTCGTTGCATAATAATACCCTTTCATTGCATAAATACACAAAAAGCGTCCATCAAACAGCGTCACAAATGCTCATTTCGAGCTGTGACACCACTTGATGAACGCCTTTGTTCAACCATTGACACCATTATAGCACATCTTTTTGAAGTTGTCAAGTGTTTTTGAATATTTTTTCATATTTTTTTGATTTTTTATTTTTGGTATGGTATTTTGGAAGTTATTTGAGAAGGCTACCTTCTAACAAGGTTTGAAGTCAATCATGTTTCAATCTCGTTATTTTGACTTTTCAAAAATCGTTGCTACGCAACGAAACAACCTGAAGAAAAAGTCTTTTTTGTCTTGGGGCGCTGCCCCAAACCCCACCAGAAAACTTTTTGCAAAAAGTTTTCTGGACTTTCAAAAACCTTGGTACAAAAAGCATTTCATGCTTTTGAGAACAAAGTTTTTAGTCAAGTTTTTTACAAAAAACTTGTGCGGTGTGGGCGCATAGCCCGCGACCTTGACCTTTTTTTCACTCTGAACCGTTGCTACGCAACGAATTGCGTTTTTGAAAAAGCCAAAATAATTCGCTCCAGGCGGAAAAACACCGCCTATCCGCCGAGATATTCATCACACTCTTGGGTATAAAGTAAAACTTTGTCGTAAACACTATGCTCATGAAAAACCAACAAAACCAAACTTACAAAAAATATGTCGAGGCTCGTGCGAAGAAATCTTCCCTTGGAATAAATTTTCTCTTTGCATTTCTTATTGGCGGTCTAATATGCGTTTTCGCACAGGGGCTTTTGAATTTATACACTCATATCGGTCTTGCAGAAGAAACTGCAAAAGCCGGGGTTATTATCACTTTGATTTTCATCACCGCTCTACTCACCGGACTTGGGCTGTTTTCTAAAATTGCCAAACGAGCAGGCGCCGGCACTTTCGTGCCAATTACAGGCTTTGCCAACGCTATCGCCGCACCGGCCATTGACAGTAAGGCAGAGGGATGGATTTTGGGATTAGGTGCAAAAATCTTCGTCATAGCAGGACCGGTGATACTTTACGGCACATTAGCGTCAGTTGTGTATGGGGTAATTTACTATATTGTCAAACTAATCGGAGGGTAGGCAAATGGGACTGATAACACTACAAAATCCCCCTTCCCTGCGTGCGTGGGCAAGCGTTGGCGGTAAGTGGGAAAAAGAAGGTCCGCTTGGTAGCATGATAGATTTTAGCGACGAAAGCGACAAATTTGGTCAGCCCACATGGGAAAAAAGCGAGAGCAAAATGCAGAATACTGCCCTAAAGCTCGCTTTAATGAAAGAAAAAATTCAACCTTCTGATATTGGTGCGGTTTTTGCGGGAGATTTGCTTAATCAATGCACATCTTCCACCTATGGGTTGCTTGATTTCGACTTGCCGTACTTCGGATTGTATGGAGCTTGCTCCACTTGCGCCGAGGGGCTAATGCTTGCCGCAATGACCACAAGTGCAGGTTATTACTCCCGTGCCGCGGTGGTCAGCAGCTCCCACTTTTGCCCGGCAGAGCGGCAATTCCGCACCCCTCTTGAACACGGAGCACAACGAGCCCCCACAAGCCAACGAACAGTTACGGGAGCAGGTGCGTTTATCATTGATGCAAACTGTGGCACTACCCGCATTACACAAGTTATGGCAGGGAAAATCGTGGACAGCGGAATTAGCGACGTGAACAATATGGGGGCGGCAATGGCTCCGGCGGCGATTGCATCTATGAGCGAATATTTCACCGCTTCCGGCACAAAACCCGCGGATTTTGACTTGATTTTGACCGGCGACCTTGCTCGCGAGGGCAGCGAGATTTTCTGCGAATTTATGAATAAGCGCGGCTTTGACATGGCTGGCGTTCACAAAGACGGCGGCAAAATCATTTTTGACGAAAACAAGCAAGATGTGCAGGCAGGAGGCTCTGGCTGTGGGTGCTGTGCAGTGGTTTTGGCGGCGGATATTCTACCCCGCCTTGTTTCAGGCGAACTGAAAAATGTGCTTTTCATGGCAACCGGGGCGCTGATGAGTCCCACCAGCATACAGCAAGGGGAAAACATCTTGGGCATTGCACACATTGTCCGATTAGAGGGAGGAAACCCATGAATTTTATGGATTATTTTTGGGCGTTCGTAGTTGGCGGTGCGTTCTGCGGTCTTGCGCAAATCATTTTAGACAAGACGAAAATCACAGCGGCACGGATTTTGGTGTTCTATGTGGTTGCCGGGGTAGTTCTGTCTGCTGTTGGCTTGTTTCAGCCATTAAAGGAGCTTGCAG
>WQSD01000160.1 GCA_009788105.1 Oscillospiraceae bacterium
CTGGATTGCACGCGGAAAATCACCGCTTTGCAATGACGAGGCTGTTTGTTTGGTCTAAGATGGAGTAATTTTTAATTTCGTTACAACCTTAATGACAACGAAAAGCTGAAACTTTGCAGTATAGTCTATATCGATAGTCAAAAATAATATTTTCATAGGTATAAAACCCGAATTTAGGAAAATAATAACATCGATTCCAACTAAAAGGAGAAAAACAATGTTAAAAAGAATCAGAAAAATCATCACGGCGACAATCTTCGCCACCATCCTCTTTGTCATACTGACTGCCGTTTTTGGAGTGGAAGTGGCAGCACAGCCCCGGGTTTCCCCCGCCCTCGAGGTACTTGCATCTAACCTTGAAATGGCACGAAGCGGACTTGTGGGCAACAACATCACATTCCGTGCCGAAGATTTCGACAATGCTATCGGCGTGCGAGTGTCAGAAGTGACAATCGTGGCTTTGCCAAGCGAAACCAGCGGTACGCTGTATTTCGGTGACGAGCCTGTGTCGGCGGGACAGGTTATCCGTCGCATAGACATTGACGACCTTGAGTTCGTGCCGTTGGCACAGACGGCGTACAGCTGCTTTTTCCTCTTTTCTGCCGCAGGTAGCAGTGGGGAGTTTACTGTGCGAAGTGCGGTGCATATCCTTGAAGATTTCAACTTTTCCCCATCCCTTCAGGTGTCAGGGGACCCACGAAACAACCCATTCGAGTTTTCCACCTACACCGGTGTGACCCACTTCGGCATTTTGCACGGCATTGACCCGGAGGACGACCAGCTTCGCTTTGAAATTGTGTCCCAGCCTCGCCGCGGGGTGGTTATCATGACCAACTATCAAACAGGGGAGTTTATGTATATCCCCGAAAATGGCGAGCGAGGGCGAGATTCCTTCTGCTACAACGTAATCGACCGCTTCGGCAACCGCTCTGAGGTGGCGACGGTGAACATTCGCATCAACCGCCCTGACACCACCCTTGTGTACAGCGACATGGAGGGACACCCTGCCCACAATGCGGCGTTGACCCTGTCGGCAGAGGGGATTATGACCGGGCGAACCACCGGAGCCATATCCTATTTCGACCCTAATGCCACTGTGAACCGAGGGGAGTTTCAGTCGATTATCATGAGTGCGATTGGGGCAACCCACATTGACGAAGATGTTTTCCTTGACTGCTCAACCTGTGTTGACTGCGATTTTCAGCTTCCGATTCGGCAAAATCCACTAACCCGAGCAGAGGCGGCGGTTATTGTTACACGACTTATTTGTGCTGGAGATGTGCCTGCTGTCCGCCCGTTTAACGACGCAGACTATGTGCCTGCGTGGGCAGTAGATTCCCTTGCAACCTTACGCGGAGCGGGGCTTATCTCCACCAGCGGCGGATACATCCGTCCTGTGGACAACATCACACGTGGCGAAACTGCCGAGATAGCTGCGACGTTGCTGAGGTATTTTAGGTAGCGAAGTCAGCCCCTAAACCTTGGGGCTTTGCCCCAAACCCCACTTAGCCCCTTTTTGAAAAAAGGGGCTAAGAACCCCAAAAACCTTTTTCAATAAAGTTTTTGTTCCACCTTTTTACAAAGCCCTTGTGAGCGCTGAAGGCGACGGCATTGGCGGCTTGCGTTTTTGTGCTCCCTGAGCGGTGTCGGTGGCTTTGCCGCCGACACCGCTCAGGATAATTACGCAGCCGTCAAACAGGTCGCCGTAATGCGTGAGCGGGCAAGGTGGTCGGGTGTGGGCGGAAAGCCCACGGTCTTGACCTTTACCTTAAAACAGGCACAGCTTTCGCTGTGCCTGAAATTATCTTCACACTGTAATCACGCCCTCGCGGACTTTCATATCAATGTAATTGTTGATTCTGGTGGTGGGGTTCAGCAGGTTAGAAATGGTTGCGTCGCGGTTCAGGGTGTCAATAATGTGTGCGGTGTACTTGCACATGTTCACATCAGCGTACCAAGGGCGAGAGATAAGCTCCGGGGTGCGATAAATAAGGTTAGTGGTGAACACTTTATCAAACAAGCCCTGTTCATACGACTTGTCAAACCGCTCAAGTCCACTACAAAACAGCCCAAAAGTAACGAAAACGAAAATTCGCCGTGCCCCTTTTTCTTTCAGTCGTGCCGCCGCCTCGATAATCGAATCACCTGAGTGGATAATATCATCAACGATAATCACATCTTTGCCGTTTATGTCTTGCCCAAGGTACTCGTGAGCCTCGATAGGATTGCGGCCGTCCACAATAACCGAGTAATTACGCCGTTTGTAGAACATACCAAGCTCCAGTTTTAGCACGGATGAGTAGTACATACAGCGCGCCATGCCCCCCTCGTCAGGAGAAATCATGGTGATGTTGTCCTTGTTGATGGCAATGCCCGGATACTCGCGTATAAGCGCCTTAATCATTTGATATGTGGGGCGAACGCTGTCAAATCCGCAGAGCGGCACAGCATTTTGCACAGTTGCACCATGGGCATCAAAAGTGATAATGTTCGCCACACCCATACGCTCCAGTTCTTGCAGAGCAAGAGCACAGTCAAGGGACTCGCGGTACACACGCTTGTCCTGTCGGCTTTCGTACAGCATATTCATGATAACCGTAATGCGGCGAGCCTTGCCCGCAATTGCACCGATAACCCGCTTAATATCCTGAAAGTGGTCATCCGGGCTGTACGGCACATCTTTGCCGTACATTTTGTAGGTCACTCCGTAGTTAAAGCAGTCAGAGATGATATACACATCCCGCCCACGAAGCGAATCTTCGATAATGCCTTTCGCCTCTCCGTTGCCGAAACGAATTAGGTTTGTCTTGGCGATAAAACTGCCGGATATTCGCCACTCTTTCAGCCAAGCATCCACCTGCTCCACAAAATTGTCACATCCACGCATTCCGATAACCGCAAGATTGCCGTTATTGTTGTTTTGTTCTGTCATACTGCCCCCTAAAATTCAAGTTATGTTCACTATAATATTATATCACAAAACTCGACAAAATGCAATAATAAATTTTGAATTGCAGATTGCAGAAATAGAGTTGTAACGAAACAAACCGTCTTTGTTGTAAATCGAACACGAAAAAGGCTTTATGCTATCCCAAAAGGCGGGGCGCCGAGGGCGTCGTTCCCTACATGGGGTACACCAAGGCTCCCTCCGAGAGGGAGCTGTCAGCGTAGCTGACTGAGGGAGTGTTTTTCCTAACTCCCTCCACCGCAAGCGGTCCTTGCACCGCAACACACAATCTTTCGTAACGAAAAAGCGGGTGTAAGTAGACGAAAACGGCTTTATCCAGCACGAACAACTCCATCTCAAATGGGCAACTATCGGGTACTTCCTGAGTAGGTGCGCTGGCTGTGTTCGCAATTTCGAGCCATCTTTGCTTGTTGTTGCTTTCGTTTCGTTACAATCTTAATACGCCAAGCTATTTAGCACCCAGCGTCCGTTTTCATAAACCAGGGCTATTTCAATCTGTATTCGTTCGCCATTTTCGCGAGAAGCATAAACATATGTGGTTACAACGCTTCGCCGTGTGCTAATAACCTCGAGAGTGTCAAGATGAATCTCTTGCATCACAGGCCAAATATCTCGCCGCAAGTTTATCATCAGCCAACCTTGTTCGTTCTCTCGATAGCGTGGGTGTATTTGCCCAATGTGACCAAACGCGTCAGCAGTAAAAATACGCACCATTCTTTCAGAAAAAGTGGCGTTTATAGCTTCCTCCATAGCACGCCGAGAGGTGAACGCAGCATTG
>WQSD01000161.1 GCA_009788105.1 Oscillospiraceae bacterium
TGCCGAGGGGCGGCATCATTTTCTTGAATTAACCGGGGGGGAGATTAACCCTACCGAGCTTGTGTCTGCGCTAATTGACCAAAAGTCTAACTTTGTCGAGGGGCTTTTGCATGTGCAGGAAAAAGTGGAGGGTTCGATGTCCATTTTGCTCCTTACTCCCGAAGGAATGTACGCCGCACGTGACAGATACGGGCGCACCCCCATTGTTATCGGCAAAAAAGACAGCGGATATTGTGCCGCATTCGAGGCTTTTTCATATCTAAACCTTGGTTACACCGACCACAAAGCCCTTGGCCCTGGGGAAATTGCATTCATCACTCCTGAAAGTTACACCAGTCTTTCCCCGCCACGGGAAGAGATGCGTATGTGTGCCTTTTTGTGGGTGTACTATGGCTATCCGGCCTCTTCGTACGAGGGGAAAAGCGTGGAGGAAATGCGATACGACAGCGGCAAAGCCAGCGCGGCGGCGGACAGGCTTTCCCCCGACAGCACCTATCCTCCTGTGGTAGAGGCTGACATTGTTGCAGGAATCCCGGACTCCGGCACAGCCCACGCAATTGGCTATGCCAACGCATCGGGAGTGCCATTTAACCGCCCGTTTATCAAATACACACCCACCTGGCCCCGCTCCTTTACTCCACCTGACCAAACAAGTCGCAGTCTGATTGCCCGCATGAAGCTGATTCCGGTGGATGCCCTTATCAGGGGCAAGCGGATTATCCTTACCGAGGATTCTATCGTTCGCGGCACACAGCTGAACGGAGTGACCAAACTGCTGTACCAGTGCGGTGCAAAGGAGATTCATATGCGGGTGTCTTGCCCGCCGAATATGTTCACCTGCCCCTATCTGAACTTTACTCGCAGTACGGCAGAAAGCAATCTTATTGCCCGCCGTAGCATTACCAAGCTGACCGAAGGTGGCGCGACTTGGACGATGGAGGACTACACCAACCCGGACAGCCCTGCCTACGCCGCCCTTTTGGAGGAAATTCGTGAGGAGCTGGGCTTCACCAGCCTTGGTTATAACCGCCTTGAGGACACTATTGGGGCGATTGGGCTGCCCAAGTGTCGGTTGTGTACTTATTGCTGGAATGGGAAAGGGTGAGGGCGAATGAAGAATGAAGGAAAAAATACAAAAAATCATGGAGAACAGACATGGAATGGAATAAACTTTTAACTGTTAAAACAATTACAGAACGTGAAAAATATCCTTATGGTCAAGGTTATAGAATTAG
This sequence comes from Oscillospiraceae bacterium, assembly GCA_009788105.1. Lineage (GTDB taxonomy): Bacteria > Bacillota > Clostridia > Oscillospirales > CAG-272 > WQSD01. Next base: position 1,236 of record WQSD01000161.1, read on the forward strand.
TCCTTTTGAGGAAGATTATCAAAATCTTGTTTCAAGTTTTGCTTTTCGCCGTCTACAAGACAAAACGCAAGTATTTCCGCTTGATAAAAGCGATTTTGTTAGGACAAGACTTACACACTCTATAGAAACTTCGTCAATTGCACATCAATTGGGGTATGCATTTTTTACAAAATTATCAGAAATAAAATATGACGAAAACGGGAACATAATAGAAAACAAATATGGCATAGACGAAGATATACGCAACAATACTAGGCAAATATTACGTTGTGCAGGGCTTTTACACGATTTGGGCAACCCACCATTTGGTCACTTTGGCGAAGTTGTCATTGGAGATTTTTTCAAAAAATTTTTTGATAAAAATAATCCCAAATATACAGAACAATTATCCGAAGAAGAACGTCTTGATTTTGAATATTTCAACGGAAATGCTCAAAACATTAGACTTATTGCTAAATATGAACAGGAAGAAGGGTTGAATTTCACTTTACCCACAATCCATACATTGCTGAAATATCCATATGGCTCTAAAGAAGCAAAAAACAAATCTAAACGTGATAAATTCGGCTTTTTTCAATCAGAAAAAGATTTTATCAATAATATTGCAAGTGAGTTAGGAACATTAGGCAACGATAAAATATCTCGCCATCCCTTAACGCTTATTCTCGAAGCTGCCGATGACATTGCATACCTAACTGCCGATCTTGAAGATGCATATGAAAAGTGTCTTTTCAGCAAAAGCGAACTAACAAATTTTTGTAAAAATGAGATTGAAAAATTGTATAAAGAACACAACTGTTCAAAACTAGACCAAAAAACTAAGCCGATAGAATTACTGGATTCACTTTTTGACCCGAGCGATCCAGACGAAACTCTCGAATTTGGAGCTTGGATAAAAAAAGCTCGTTATTGGTTGTCTTACGTAGTACAATATCAATTCGAAAAAAAATATCAAGAAATCATGGATGGCTCTTACAACGAAGATTTATTTTATTATACCAATCATTTTATTACAATAAAAGCGTTTAGAAACGCTATGAAAAAGTTTGTATATAGTCATCAATCAATTTTACGCACTGAACTTTCTGCTAAAACAATTTTAACTTCACTTCTTGAAAAATTTGCTAATGCCGTCTTAACTCACGATAAAGAAGGTTCTAGTGACTACGATAAAAAGCTATATAACTTAATGCCCGAAAACTGCAAAAACAATAGTGACAACAGTACATACAGCCGTTTACTTACAGTTACTGACTTTATTAGTGGAATGACAGATTCTTATGCCAAAAGTTTATACCAAGAACTAAACGGTATAATATGAATTGAACAAGGAGTAACCCCATGAAAATTCTAACCCTACATACAGGTGGCACGTTCGCCATGACCGACGGCGCGGTGCGCACCCTGTCCGCCCCTGCCCCCGCTGTTGATGTTATCGACAGATACAAGTCACAGAACCCGAACGTTGACCTGGACTTCGAGGTTCGCACTCACACCACCGCAATTGCCAGCGAAAATATGACCATCCCCCTGTGGAATGGGCTTATCGACACTTTGCGAGCGGTGAATTTTGCCGCCTACAACGGGGTAATCATCACCCACGGCACGGATACTCTTGCCTACACCGCCGCCTTGCTGTCTGTGGTGCTGGCTCATGTAAAGATTCCCGTGGTGCTGGTGTCCAGTAACGCACCCCTTACCTCTCCGAGAGCAAATGGATATACTAATTTCCGCGACGCAGTGGACTTTATCCGCACTTGCGAAGGGCGACGCGGAGTGTTTGCGACCTATTTCCGTGACGGAATAAGCAATGTGCTGTTAGGGGAAAAAATCACCCAACCACAGCCATTTTTGCACAATTTCAAACATTTTGACGGCAGCGGTTTTGGCATACTGAAAGATGGCAAGTTCGCAAGCTCGGTTCTTGAAGAAAGCTACCCCGCCGGGAAAAATATCTTTGATACTATGCCGCCCCTCACAAACAGCGTTCTCCTTGTGATGCCTTATGTTGGGCTGGATTATTCTCGCATTAACTTTGACGCAGGGGATAAGATTCGTGCGGTGCTTCACGGCACATATCACAGCTATACCATGTGCGTTGACCAAGAGCCAAGCGACACCCCCTCCCCATATTCGGCGGAGTATCTAATCGGTGAATGCAACCGCCGTGGAATACCCCTGTATTTCGCTTCATGCGAAGGGGGAGTGGGGTATGAATCCAATGCCAAGCTACGAGAAATGGGTGCGAAGTTTATGCTCAATACCAGCGTGGAGCTTGCATACGCACGACTGTTGGTGGGGGCGGAGAAGTGAAGAATGCGGAATACGGAAAAAAGGTCAAGACCTTGGGCTTCAGCCCAGGATTTTGACCTTTTTTGACTTTTGAACCCTCCACCCTGAATAGGGTAGTCAACCTGAAGAAAAAATCTTGGGGCGTTGCCCCAAACCCCACCAGAAAACTTTGGTACAAAAGCATTTCATGCTTTTGCGAGAAAAAGTTTTTAGTCAAG
>WQSD01000162.1 GCA_009788105.1 Oscillospiraceae bacterium
CTTGCGGTGGAGGGAGTTAGGAAAAACACTCCCTCAGTCAGCTACGCTGACAGCTCCCTCTCGGAGGGAGCCTTGGTGTACCCGTAGGGGCGACCGCACCCTGTAGGGGACGACGCCCTCGGCGTCCCGCCTTGGGCATAGCAGAAACATTCAATCTTGATGAGTTCAGGTTCTCTGGGTAGCGTTCGCTACTGGTAAAGCTACTCAGGAAGTACCCGATAGTTGCCCATTTGAGATGGAGCTGTTTCTGTCGCATAAAGCCGTTTTCGTCAATTTACGCCCGCTTTTTCGTTAGGGGTGTTACGCACACCCCTAACAACCCCGCGCAAACACCTTTTTTCAGAAAAAAGGTGCTTGACCACCAAAAAATATGAACAATGCGGGCTGTGTGTAGCACGAAGATGGAAAGCCAACGAACCCCATTGCAAACAAGCCTCCGCAGAGGGTACAGCGAAAACTTAATCTTCAGCACGATGTTGCTTCAGCGAGGACGGATAGCGGGTGCGCGGGGGCATGGTTTTTTCCTCAAACTGCACCCCATGTAGGGGACGCACCCCCGACATCCCTCCTTTGGGATTACAGTATCATTTACCTTAATCACGCCCCAATGGTTTCCTCTGCGCGTAAGGGTATGTCCGGGGCGGCTTCCCGCAAGTCTTGTTTTATGTACACCTCGCTGCCCGAATCGCGAATCATGTCAAGGGCGCGGGAAAGAAAATCGTTCCAATCAGGTGTGACCGGCATTTTATGTCCGCTTAACTTGCCGATTTTATATAAATCAATGCACCCAAGTTGGGTGGCAGCTTCAATTAGCGCAAGGGTTTCCTCCGGTTCGATTACCGGTTCAAGGCTGGCAAAGGTGTGAATGCCAGCCTCTTTAAGCTGGCACAGGGCAGAAAGGCGGTCCACAGGCGGAGCGGCACCGCTCTCCCACTCGGCACTTTTGGCTGGGTCGATAAAAGTCAGGGTTGCACCCACCGAGATTTTATCCCCAAATTGCCGAAACAAGTCAAGGTCACGCAGACAGCGACTGCCCCCTTTGGTAAGCACGGATACATTCGCCCCATGCTTCAAGAAAAGTTCCAACGCACCACGAGTGGTGGCGCAGTCGTCAGTGGTGTCCCCGTACACATCCCCGATAAAGGACAGCATAATCTGCCCGTCGCCTACTCCAATGCGAAGCTCATCTTCGATTTTGGCAAGAATGTCACGGCGAGGGGAGGGCGTGCCGAAATAGTCCTCTTCTCGCTTTTGCAGAGCATGAGGAGCATAGCAATATTTGCACCGATGACTGCACCCAATATACAGATTGCACGCCAACGGATTGTACTCACGGGCTTTTCCACGGGGTTGGTAGATTACCGGCATGATACCTCCTTATGAGAATGTGTTGAACGAGATTGAAACGCCCTTGCGAGTGTTGAAGGCGTGGTATGACTGATTCGTCCAGTCAGTAGACCGCCGAAATAGACTTGTATCGAAACAAACTGTCTTTGTTGTCAATCGAACAAGAAAAAAGGTTGTCATCCCGCACTTGACGCGGGATCTCATGTCATATTAAATTCAGTTGAACAATATTGTTCTATGAGATTGCGGGTCAAGCCCGCAATGACAATGTTTTTTGCGTATCGATATTCAGCTAAAAAGTTTTGTTTCGTTACAACCTTAATGCGAGCGGGCTACGATTGACCGTGGCTCATTTTAACACCGGCTTTCGTTTTGCTCGTAGCGATTTTTCTCTCGGAGCAGGTGGAGGCTTTAATGGCCTTAGTTCGACGATAGGTGGTTCGGGGTCACGTGGTTGTTCCGTTATGGTTATCTGCTCGAGTTCTTTTGCCATATTTGACACAGGCTTTGGTGCGGGAGTTGGCACTTCGTTCGGTAGTGCCACTGCTGGGGTCGGCTTTGATGGCGGCGGCAACTTTGAAGCAGAAGATGGCTTTGGTTCTGGTTTTGAATGTGCAACGTTCCCTGTTGGAACGCCTGCCGCTGTCAGCATTGACTCTAACTTTTGCGACTTGTTGTATAACTGCTCACTTAACTTGACCAGTCGCTCGTATTCTCCGCGGATATGGTCAATATAAGTGTCCACTTGTCGCATATCATAGCCTTTTTTCGCTAAATTGAATTCTGGTTTCATGGTTTTCTCCGAATGATAGGTGGTGTGTTTAATATTTCCAAAAACAAGAGATTATATTCTGCGGCGGGTCGTCCACCGAACGGCAGAACCAAAACACTGTGTAGGGAGGGCAACCTGCCGTCTTTGGTGCGTTACGCCCTTGACCTTTTTCAATCAATAATTTGCGTAGCAAATTTTCCTTAATTCTTCATTCTTCATTTTTAATTCTTAATTTCTCTTGCCCTCTCCACTCCTCAAACTCCAAACTCAAAAAGTCAGCCGTTCCCGAATATACTCCACCAGTTCCCCAATTGGCAGTCGCACTTGCTCCATGGTGTCCCTGTCCCGCAGAGTGACACAGCCGTCCTCCTGGGACTCAAAGTCGTAGGTGATGCACCATGGCGTGCCAATTTCGTCATATCGGCGGTATCGCTTACCGATGCTTCCGCTGTCGTCATAGTCAACCGCAAAATGCTTCGCAATCTCGGCAAACACCGCCGTGGCAGGCTCTGCCAGCTTTTTCGATAGGGGTAGCACCGCCGCCTTGATGGGAGCGATTGCGGGGTGGAAGCGTAGCACAGTGCGAACATCCCCCTCGGCGATTTCCTCTTCGTCGTATGCCTCGGTTAGCAGAGCAAGGAGCATACGCTCCACCCCAAGTGCAGGTTCAATGACGTAGGGAGTGTACTTTTCGTTTGTTTCAGGGTCAAAGTAGACCATTTCGTCCCCGCTTGCCGCCGTGTGCTTGCCAAGGTCATAGTCGGTGCGGTTGGCAATGCCCCATAGCTCCCCCCAACCAAAGGGAAACAGGTACTCAAAGTCGGTGGTGGCAAGGGAATAGAAAGAAAGCTCGTCCGCTCCATGGTCACGCAAGCGAAGATTTTCCTCGTTTATGCCAAGGGAGAGTAGCCAATCACGGCAAAAGCCACGCCAAAAATCGAACCAGTCCATGTCTGTGCCCGGCTTGCAGAAAAATTCCATCTCCATCTGTTCAAATTCACGAGTGCGAAAGATAAAATTCCCGGGTGTAATCTCGTTGCGGAAACTTTTCCCCACTTGGCACACGCCGAATGGGATTTTTTTGCGACTGCTCCGCTGAATATTCTTAAAATTGATGAAAATCCCCTGTGCCGTTTCCGGGCGTAAGTACAGGGTAGTGGCACTGTCCTCCGTCACCCCCTGAAATGTTTTGAACATCATGTTAAACTGGCGAATGTCGGTGAAATTGCTCTCGCCGCAGTCGGGGCATTTTAGTGAATTGGTGCTGATATACTCTTGCAGTTCTTCGTTGCTCCACCCTGCGGGGGTCACGTCAAGGGCGTTTGCGGTGGCATAATCTTCAATCAGGGTGTCCGCACGGTGGCGGGTACGGCAGGACTTGCAGTCCATGAGTGGGTCGTCAAAATTGGCAAGGTGTCCACTTGCCTCCCACACAGCAGTGTTCAGCAGAATTCCGCTGTCTAACCCCACATTGTGCGGTGACTGTTGCACGAATTTCTTCCACCACGCCTGCTTGATGTTATTCTTCAGCTCCACGCCCAAAGGACCATAGTCCCATGCGTTAGCCAGCCCGCCGTAAATCTCCGAGC
>WQSD01000163.1 GCA_009788105.1 Oscillospiraceae bacterium
TGCGCGCCCCCCTAACAACCCCGCGCAAACACCTTTTTTCAGAAAAAAGGTGCTTGACCACCAAAAAATATGAACAATGCGGGCTTAGCGTGGTACGAAGATTTTGCGACAACGAAACCCGTTGCAAACAAGTCCCCGCAGAGGGTTCTGTGGGTCGGGTGCCGTTCAGTTCGATGTTGCTTCAGCGAGGACGGATAGCGGGTGCGAGGGGGTATGATTTTTTCCTCATCTGCACCTCGTTCCCGACCGGCAACCGGTCGGCGTTTCGTGCCATGAAAGTGGAAATGGTGGAGTTTGTCGCTGTTGTCGCCGTGGCTTATGTTGCATATTTTTGGAGTTTTAGAACCTTTTTATGAAAAAGGTTCTAACGGGGGTCGTAGGGGTGGCCTCCCCTACATAAAAGAAAAGAGGGGGTAAGTAAACGCTCCGTCTTTATGCGACACGAATGGCTTGATGTCAAGTGTTACCTAACCTGAACTATGGACTTAGGTTACGAAGTAACGGCGTTTGATACCAACAGCACCCACGTAGGGGGCGTCCCGCAACAAACCTAAATCCAAACACCACGCTTGCCTAAATTGTCAATATGACAACCAAGTTAGCGCAAGCCAACTCGATTGTCACATTGTGATTTATTCCTCTACAAAAGATGCCAGCACTTCATCCAACACTTCGTAAAACACATCGGTAAAGCTGACCTCTTCCCCTAATTCTTCCGCAAGCTCCCGCAGGGCGTCACGGAACATACGAGTGTTAGAGTCCGAAAAAAGTTCTGAAAAGCGTGATTCGGCTAGGTCGGTGGTAATCTCGTTACGCCGAATCAAAAACACTCCGTGACTTGTGACAACTTGCTCAAGTTCGCCTATTGCAAGCCGGTGTGCCACACGAGAAAACAGCAATGGCGTATTATCGCATCCATCGGTGAAAATATGCCCAATTGACATGGCATCGTCGCTGTAGCGAGTGGCAATGTCGACCATGTCGACCCCTGCGGAAATCAAGGCATACAGCCTGTCCACTTCTGCCGTCACCTCGGACGGGGTTCGTCCCCTGTTAGAGATGAAAATATGCGTGGTGAACACAAAATTCTCTTCAATATCGGCAATTATATCATCAAATCCAAGATTAAGCATTCCGACGAAAACAATTTGCGAAAGTCGTTCCTCCAACTCTTCAATATACATCAAGTCAAATACCGTCTGTTCGCTTGAACCGATTGCCGTTAATAAATACAAAAAGTTATCTCGGTTTTCAAATGCTCGTTGCATTTCACGGATTCTACTGCGAATCTCACGTCGGTTAGCAGAGGTTAAGCTAATATCAAACTCTTCTGCTGTAAGGTGTACATTTAACATATCAGCAAGTGTCATTTTTACTCGTTCCACAAGCAATTCACGATTGACTTCTCCGTCAACAACAAGCGACCCTTCATCAGACATTCGTGTTGCTGTAGCAAAAGTTACATGACGTACTGTATCAGCCGTTACGCGGTGTTCTCGCAGGGTTACTGCCGAACGACTATCCTCTGTTTGCAGGCAAGACACAAGAAAAACGCAAAGGACAAGTCCGGCAACGAGAACAGCGAGGGTTTTTCTAATGTTTTTCATTATCCTCTCCCATCAATGCCGTTCATCACATTGTCAACCCACTCAAGCAAATAAATCACTGACAGAGTTCGCACCGACGTCAAAGCACCATTATTTAACCTGAAAAACGCATTAGCCGCAGAGTAAAAGTAAAATGCAAGCAGGTCTGTTTCTCCGTTTTCAAGGGTTATAGTAATGGTGAAATGAGGGTTGTCAAGGTCAATGTCTGCCGACGTTTGCACTCCGTGCTGTGCATGAGTGGACATAAGTGCCGTCATAAACCGCTGAAAGTTAAACACGCCACTAAGGTTATCGCTTGGATTTGGTATGCCACTACCAGTAGAAGTCATTATTATTCGGTCAATAACAGGGTCACGAGAGCCGTCAGGATTAACTCGTTGACCAATAGTCAGGTTAAATGTTTCGTTAATTCGCAACGCTCCCATTGTATTGTAAAAATCATCAGGAACGCGCAAACTGTTTACTGCAACACTGCTCATTATGAAAATATTGCGAAGGTAAATAGAGTGGTTGGCAAAGTCCCCCAACGACCAAAACGCAGGCTGAACAGCCGGAGCAAACGCGGAAACTTCTACAATAATTTCGTGGTGAGGGCTGTAAACATAGCGGAAATAGCTTCCATCCACGTAAATTTCTTCGCCAATTATCCACCATACAAGCACCGCCTCGGCACCGGGCATTTGGAATACTATCTGACGATAGGTATCTTCGTGAATGCCGAAACGGGAAAAAGTTTCGGCGGTAAGTTCGCCATCTAACGGGGCGGCGGCAACAACGCGCAATCCTTGTACAGGGTTACGCAAATGATGCTCCATCAAATTTATATAATGCGAGCCTGCATACACACTATAATCCCCTTGATAAACAATGGTTGTCAACGTGTGTAAATTTTGGGCCACTTCTTCTTGAGAATATCGTATTACTTCAAGATAAAGCTCCCTGCCGTGATACACTCGGAAGCTGTCCGGCACAAAGTTTTCTTGTATTGGTGCGCCAAAGGAGAGTATAGGCAACATTACATCAAGGTGAGAGTTATTTGCAAGGTTTGCAAATACTGAAGCAACAACATACACTGCCAATCGCTCCCCCTCTGTGCTTGAAACAAACCGAGCATAGTAACCTGCTCCTGCCGGAATGCGGTCGCCGACATAAATCCTGTGCCAGTCCCCGTTTTCTTGGTATAGGGTCACATAAACTGCCCCCTCGCCAAGTCCGTAGGTATCAAAGTTAATTTCACCCTCAAGTTCAAGGCGATCGAGAGTAGTGCCTCCGCCGAACAAGGATATTATTTGCTCTTTAAGTCCAAAGTTGTACGGGGCGATATATCTAATCAATTCATCGCCCTCGTGCCGTGCAATTACAAAACCTTCGTGACCACCTGCGGCATGCTCAATAAAGCTCCAGCTCTCTTCTCCGTTGAACACTGAAATTTCTGTTATATTATCAGACGGCACACGCTGTAGCATGAAAATATCATATCTGCGGGTGCGCTCGTTTCGCACATGATGCTCCCCGCCGATAACCTCGCGAGGTTGGATAGGGGGAAGTTCTACTTCTTGTGGAGTGTTCATTGGTGCAACAATGAAGAAATACGACAACAACGCCATCACGGCAATTGTTGCCAAAATGATGACGGTGATGGTTTGGGTTTTAAGAAAGTTTTTTTGTTTCAATCTTTTTCCTCCATGTTGGGTGTATCTGCGGTTTGTTTTATTCCTTGACCAATTGCGTCCGTAGGGGTGACTATTGGTCATCCGATTGAACGGCACAGCCGAGCCCCATGTGGGGGAGGTTGCCCCCGACGTCCCGCCTTTGGGAAAGCACGAACATTCAATTCTAATCCCAAACAAACAGCCTCGTCATTGCGAGGGCGTGTATGCATTCTTGAAACAGCTAATCCATACGCCCGAAGCAATCCAGTTGCCGAAGTGAACACAGGATCTGGATTGCGACCGCGTTAAAGTTGTTACGAACTTTTTCTTCAAACCATCGCCTCGCAATAGAGTTGTAACGAAATTAAATAACGTCTTATGAACAACTCCACCGACCGTCATTGCAAAGGCGGTTTGTGCCGTGCAATCCAGT
>WQSD01000164.1 GCA_009788105.1 Oscillospiraceae bacterium
CCTGAGCGGTTTGGCGTTTATGTAGGCTCTGGCATTGGCGGGCTTGGCACTATGCTTGCCCAAACCGAGATTATGCTTAACCGTGGCCCTGACCGCCTTTCTCCGTTTTTGATTCCAATGATGATTGCCAACATGGCGTCAGGACTTGTTGCCATGCGACACAACGCCCGCGGACCGAACCTTCCTGTGATTTCCGCTTGCGCCACCGCAACGCACGCCATCGGCGAGGCTTTCCGTGCCATTAAGTTCGGCTATGCGGATGCCATTTTGTCCGGCGGTTCGGAGGCAAGCATTAACGTGCTGGGTATTGGGGCGTTCACAACTGCAATGGCGCTGTCCCAAGCTACCGACCCCAACCGTGCCTCTATCCCCTTTGACAAAGAACGTAACGGCTTTATCATGGGTGAGGGTGCAGGGGTGATAGTTTTGGAAGAATACGAGCGAGCCGTGGCACGCGGAGCGAAGATTTACTGCGAGATTACGGGCTATGGCAACACTTGCGACGCCTTTCATATCACCGCACCACGGGCAGACGCCAGCGAAACATCTCGCATGATACGCTTTGCCTTTGAAGAAGCGGGGATTGCGCCTGACGAAAAGCTATACATCAACGCCCACGGCACGTCCACCCCAGCCAACGACAAGGCAGAAACACTTGCCATCAAAAAGGGTGTGGGGGAAGCACTTGCGTACAAAATCCCGGTGTCGTCAACAAAATCCATGACAGGACATATGCTTGGCGCGGCAGGGGCGGTGGAGGCTATTGCCGCCATCAAGGCTATCGAAACAGGCATAGTTCCCCCGACAGTAGGCTACAGGGAGTCTGACCCTGACTGCGACCTTGATTATGTGCCCAACCAGTCACGAAAGTGCGATATTGACAAGGCAATGTCCCTCTCCCTCGGGTTCGGCGGGCATAACGCGGGNGTGTTGTTTAATAAAGTGTAAACAAAGGGCGTTTTACCACGAAATACACAAAAACCCACGAAACAAAACTTTTCTGTCCGAACCGTCTTTCGTGTCATTTCGTGTGTTTTCGTGGTAAAAATATAACAGCACAAAAGTGCAGAGCCATAATACCAAATCCCAGAGGTAAACCCATGAAAATTACAGATTTGCAGTACATCAAAGAAATCACCGAGCTACTGAAAGCAAGCAAGCTGAACAGAATCGAAATTAAAGACGGGGAAAACAGTATCCATATTGAGCGATACGAGCAAGCCTACCCCGCCTATCCGCCCATTATGCCTGTGGCAGGCGGTGGNGCTGACCTGCCCACTGCCGCCGCCCCTGCCCCCCTCCAAGAGGACGCGGGAATCTTAGTGAAATCCCCTATTGTTGGCGTGTTTTACTCCTCAAACAGCCCAGACGCTCCCCCGTTTGTTAAAGTGGGGGATGCTGTGAAAAAAGGCGACGTGCTGTGCGTTATCGAAGCAATGAAATTCTTCAACGAAATCACCGCCGAGGAAGACGGCACAGTGGTAGAAGTCTGCCTAAAAAACGGCGACGTTGTAGAGTTTGGGCAAACTCTGTTTAAGCTGGCGTAAGGGGGGAGCTATGAACAAGCAAGAAATTATGAACCTCCTCCCCCACCGCGACCCTATGTTGCTTATCGAAGAAGCGGAGTTAGTGGATGGAGTGTCAACAGCAAAATATACTGTCCGCGGAGACGAGTTCTTCCTGCAAGGGCACTTCCCCGGCAATCCTGTTGTCCCCGGGGTGATTTTGTGCGAGATGATGGCACAGGCGTCCTGCCTGCTTATCGGCAAGCGGGAGGACGGCGAGAGCTACACCCCCTATTTCACCAGCATTGACAAGGCGAAGTTCAAAAAGCCTGTTTTACCCGGCGACTGCATTGTGCTGAAAAGCCAGCTGTTGCGGGAGAAACACCCATTTTATTTCGTGAAAACCGAAGCCATTGTAGGGGATAAAGTTTGTGCAACCGCAGAATTATCCTTTGCTTTGGTGAAAAACGGGTAGGGGCGAACTGCATAGACTATACCTCAAAGCAAATGCGTTAGGCGAGAGGGTCCCGGGTCAAGCCCGGGATGACGGCATAAAGACGGATAGTTCATACCGCAACCCACTGGAACGCACCCGTCATCCCGCAAAAATCGTGTCCTTTGATTTTATGCGGGACCCCCTCCCTACTGCACTCGCTTAGTGAGAAAAATTCACCCCCAAGGAGCTCCCATGTTTTCAAAAATTCTTATTGCCAATCGTGGCGAAATAGCCGTTCGCATTATCCGTGCGTGCAAGGAAATGGGCATTGCCACCGTGGCTGTGTACTCGGAAGCTGACCGCGAGGCACTCCATGTTAGCCTTGCAGACGAAAGCTATTGCGTTGGCGCACCTGTCCCAAAAGAAAGCTATCTGAAAATCAATAATATAATCGCCGTAGCGGTGAACAGCGGAGCGGAAGCCATTCATCCAGGCTATGGATTCCTTGCGGAAAACGCCGAATTTGCACAAAAGTGCGCCGAAAACGATATTGTTTTCATTGGCCCGCTACCCGGAACCATCACCCAAATGGGGGATAAGGACACCGCCCGCAAAACCATGATTGCCGCAGGTGTGCCTGTCATTCCCGGGTGCGAACTGGTGCAGGACGTGACCCACGCCAAAGCCGAGGCGGAGCGTATCGGCTTTCCCCTGCTGATAAAGGCTCGTGCAGGGGGGGGAGGCAAGGGCATTCGCTTGGTTGCCTCTGCGGATGAGCTTGAGCAAAGCTATAACTCCGCCGTACAAGAGGCACAAACCTCCTTCGGCGACGGTGCGGTGTACATGGAAAAGTACCTGACCGACGTGAAGCACATCGAAATGCAGGTACTGGCGGATAATTATGGTGGCGTGGTTTGCCTTGGGGAGCGTGACTGCTCTATTCAGCGGAAAAATCAAAAGCTCATCGAAGAAAGCCCCTCACCTGTTGTCACAGACGAGGTGCGCGAGAAGATGATTCACATGGCGCGAGAGGCAAGCCTTGCGGTGAATTATCGCGGTGCAGGAACTATCGAGTGCCTGTGCGACAACGACGGAAACTTTTATTTCATGGAGATGAACACCCGCATTCAGGTGGAGCATCCTGTCACCGAAATGGTCACAGGAATCGACCTTGTGAAGTGGCAAATTCGTGTTGCCGCAGGGGTTAAGCTGGATTTTAGTCAATCGGATATTTCTCTACAGGGGCATGCCATCGAGTGTCGCATCTGTGCCGAAAATCCGTACATGGATTTCCGTCCCTCTGCCGGAAAAATCACCATGCTACACGTGCCGAATGGCCCATGGGTGCGGTTCGATTCGGCGATTTACAACGGCTATGTTGTGCCGCCATACTACGATTCCATGATAGGCAAACTCATCGTGTCGGCAAAGACACGAGAGGAGGCCATCCGCAAGATGAAAGCTGCCCTGTGCGAGTTGATTATCGAGGGGGTGGAGCATAATTCTAACCTGCAAATGGAAATACTGGACTATGACGACTTCGAGTCGGGGATTTATACGACAGGGTCCCTTGAGCGGTTGTTGGCGGGGAAGGGGCAATTGACAATTGACAGTTGACAGTTGACAGTTGACAATTAAAGGTCAAGGGCAAAACACGCACCGCACGTTTCCTTAAATCCCCTTCCGCAAGCGGAAGGGGTGGCAGTCGCTGTTCTTGCGACTGACGGGGTAGGTGTTTTCGTGTCTGTT
>WQSD01000165.1 GCA_009788105.1 Oscillospiraceae bacterium
TTGGGAGTTTTCGTTGGTTCTAAAAGTAAAGAGGAAGGGGTAATGAGGAAAGAGAAGGCTGAAAACTCTGACTTCATTATACAAGTGTGTTATAGTAATAAAACAAGGACGAGTTCTCCAGTCACAGGGGGGGTGCTTGCCCTATTTTTATGCCATAAACACGGTGTGCTCTGCTACGCATGGACTTGTCCAGTTTGCTGTCAGGGAATGTGATACAATAATAATCGTAAGGACAAGTTCCCCATGCACTGGGGCGTTTGTCCTATTTTTATGTCCAAAAACAAGAATGCAAAAAATTGTCTAGCGAATTTCCGACACCTAGCACCTCTCCCGTCCCTTACTTGTAGAGGGATTTGTTTTTTTCAAAAGTTCGGACAAAAGTGCAAATTTGTCCCCTCTCATTTTTGAGGGGCTTTGCAACGGCTCTCGCCCTTCCGACAATTGCATTCGAGCGGTCTGATTAAATGATTGTAGGACGAGCGGCAGTGCAACACGCAAGGCTGTATATTGCGGGGCTTGTGGTCATTGGAAAAAATACATGAAAATTTCTCTGCGAAAAATACGCAATTTGCACCCTCCAGAGTTGCATCAAGAAATAGAGGGGTTTAACGCTTCGGGAGATGGTGGAGCGAACTGCAAAAAATATTTTCTCGCTTGGTGCAAAAACACCATGCGAAATTGCATTTTTTTGACGTTAGGTAGGAGGACAAAAAAATATTTTTGCAATCACCACAAAAAACACTTTGCGAAATCGCATTTTTCGGACGACTAGTGAGGGATAAAAATTTTTGAAAACCTAGCCCAACACCCGCACCAGAATTCCATTAAGAGATAGAGGGAATTTTCACCTCAATTTCCGACAGCAACAAAAAATATTTTTTCCGCACAGTTACTGGCTTCGGTATCACTTTGGAAAAAACAACACCCTGCAAAAACGGTACTTTTTTGATGATTAGTAGGGGGAGAAATATTTTTGAACCACACGGAAGGGGGCTTCATAAATCGTTTTTTCGTGGATGTATGTCAGAGGGATAAAAAAATTTACACAACCCACAAAAAACACCCTGCGAAATGCCAACTGCCTGACGGTGGGTAAGCAACAAGAATCATCTTCAAGTTCCATCCACAACTGAATGACACCAAGAACCACCCGTTGTATGTCACGGTAATAACATATACCGCTCGGGCTTACTCGGGTAGCGGTATAGAAAGATTCCCGACCTAAAACAATTTTTTTGCATACAAGGAATTACAAAATATAAGGAGCTGATTTTCCATGAAAAAAACCTGCCACATCTGCGACTATTACCGTTGCGTGATTCGCTGTGACGAACTTCCGCAACGCAACAAAAAAGTATCATTCAAACTTATGCAGAACAACACGGTCTGCGTAAACCCCGAAAGTTCATGTTTTGGAGAGCGCCGAACCAAGAGAAACCTCGTCTGCTCCAACTTCCGAGATTGGTTTTTCTTTGGCGATTTTGGCGGCGATGCCCAAACCGTTAGGGCAACGCAAGTGGTGTTGGTGGATAAATTCCGCACAGAACAACTTGGTTTACCTGCGCGTGAACATTCAGGTATTGCGCCTGTGTAACTTGTACCCATTGTGAAACCTGTGCAAAAAGGAAAGGAGGCATCTTTATGAATGAACAAAACTCAATATTAACCATTCGGCAAGCGGCACAGACTTTCGGCTTTCCAGAGTTTGGGCTACGAACGCTGATTAAGCGTGGGGCGTTCCCTGTTATAAAATGCGGGAATCGCTGTTACATCACAAAGGCAGTCTTGGAAGATTACATCCAAAAAGGCGGTGAAACCTATGAAACTGGAAACATTAAAATCTCTTGATAGTTTTGTCTGCTGGAAATATGAACTGGACAAATCTTGCAGGAGAACCAAAGTGCCATATTCGCCCAAAGATGGTCTGCGGGTGGGTAGCACGGAAGCGTACCGTCACCGTTGGGGGAATTATCCGCTGGCGGGGGCTACGCAAAAAGCCGAGCAGTCTGGTCCTGACGGCATTGGTATTGTGTTCACCAAAGCAATGGACAATCTCTACATTTGCGGGATTGATATTGATGGACGAGCAGAACAAGACGCAGAGGTGCAAACAATCCTAGCCATGTTTCCCAATGCCTATATTGAACGAATCCCCAGCGGAAACGGAATCCATATCATTTTCCTTGTGGATATTTCCCGTGTACCTACAAAAGAAACCACAGCCAAGGATAAGCGGCAACTTGTCCTTGACCCCAAGTATTACAGCAAAAACCCAAGCAACAAAGTGGAAGTATATGTAGCAGGGCTTACCAATCGTTATTTTACCTTCACCGAGGACATTTTACAAGACGGCAACGACACCGACCAGACGAAGGAGTTCTTGCAGTTTTTGGATATGTACATGGTGCGGGGTGCAAATGGTAATGAGCGGAGTGCGAAGTATGGCGGGCATAGTTCTGACGGCAACAATCAAAAATTTGCACCAAGTGCCACTGGTGGCGAAGCCGAAGCCCAAGATGTACAAGGGCTTTCAGATGACGAACTGCTAACCAAGGCACGAAGCGCGGCAAACGGTACGAAGTTTACCGCTCTGTTTGACATTGACGATGTTAGCGGTTACCACTCCGAAAGCAATGCAGACCAAGCACTGTGCAACATTTTGGCATTTTGGACAAGATGTGACAAAGGGCAAATGGAGCGGTTATTTTCCATGTCGGAACTTGGTAAGCGTGAAAAATGGCGGGAGCGTGAGGATTATCGGCGTATGACCATTGATAAAGCCGTGTCGGATTGTTCTTCCATGTATGAACCTCGTCCCGCAACTTCACGCACAGCGGGCGAGAAGTCTGGAAAAAAAGACACCAGACCAACACTCTCCGAAGCTGTGCTGGTTGAGTATCTTGCCATGATGGGCATAACTCTCCGCTACAACGTAATCAACAAAAGTGTGGAGATTAAAGGCGTGGCAAGCGACTACAACCCCGAAACTTTGCAAAACGACCTACCCATCATAATACATGACGCATTGAAATCCGAAGTCAAGCGGTGCGATAAATCCGCTGTGCAGGATATGTTGGGCGTTATTGCTGGTAAAAACCGTTTTAACCCGGTAACAGAAATGCTGGAAAGTGCTGCATGGGATAAGCAAGATAAATTCAGCGAGTTTTGCGCCTTGTTGCATATTCCCGAAACCGACATCTTATCACGGACGCTCCTGTATAAGTGGTTGTGGCTGGGGTTATCAATGGCAAGGAACGAATTGGAAGGAGCATGTGGCGCAGATGGTGTGTTGATGCTTCAAGGAGACCAAAGACTGGGTAAAACCAGCGTAGCACGGAAATTAGCGGTACGCGCTGATTTGTGCAAATTAAGCCAGCATTTGGACAGTCGAGATGAAGACACCTACCGCCGTGCTGTTAACGCATGGATTGTAGAGTTTGGCGAAATTGAAACTACTTTCCGCTCCGACCTCGAAAGGCTCAAAGCGTTTATTACAAACGAACGTGATGAGTACCGTTTGCCCTATGGACGTGCTGACCAAGTGCTGGCACGGCGTACTGTAATCATTGGAACGTGTAACTCTGAAAAGTTCCTAATTGACCCAACAGGCTCTCGGCGGTTTTGGACTGTTCCAGTTAAGAATATCAATCTTGACGCATTGGCAAAGTTTGACGCA
>WQSD01000166.1 GCA_009788105.1 Oscillospiraceae bacterium
CAAGCCACAGCAATGCAAAACGCTTTCCGCGAAGTTCTTGGAGTTCAGGGAAGGCTAAGTGAATTCTTTATCGGTGACGGAACAGGTCCTGGCGGCGAAAACGACGGCGGTTTCCCCGGCGGAGGCTTCCCTGGTGGCATGCTACCTGATATTGACTTCGATTTGAACGATGGCATTGTGGTTGAAAACGATGAAATCAACGATGAAAACAACTATGAAAACAACGACAATGGCGGTGGTTTGATAACTATTCAATAACAATATCCACGTACAGGGGAGGGGTTTTGCCCCTCTCCTGTTTTTTTATTGTTGGTAGATAACAAAAATTTTTTTCTCTCCCCCCCACAACCCACGAGGTACACATCACATGATGTTTTCAAGCATTCCCTTTCTGTTTTATTTTCTCCCTGCCATATTGGTGGTGTATTTCGCCGCGGTGCTTTTGGTGCGGGTTGTCCGCCCCTCCGTAGGCGAGAGCAAATTTGGCAGAAACTTTTTCAGTATCAAGCTGTGCAACATGATTTTGCTGGTTGCAAGCATAATATTCTATGGCTGGGCGGGGATTAACTATCTAATCGTTATCCTTGCGCAGGTGCTGGCGGCGTGGCTGTGGGGACTGGTTATCAACAAAACCCATGGCAAAGCGAAAAAAATCGCACTTATCCTAAGTATCCTCACCGCTATTTCCACCCTTGTGTATTTCAAATATACAAACTTTTTCATTGATAATATAAACCTTATTTTTGGCGAGGGAACGGTTCATCCACTACGCATTATCGTGCCGCTTGGTATCAGCTTTTACACTTTTCAGCTACTCAGCTATAATATCGACCTGTACCGCGGAGATGTGAAGGTTCAGAAGAACCCGTTCACCCTTGCCACTTACGTAATGCTGTTTATGCAGGTGATGGCAGGACCAATCGTCCGCTACTCGGACATTATCCCCCAACTTGAGGAGCGGCGGCACACATTTGATGACTTTTATGCAGGTGTCACCCGCTTTACAGTAGGGCTCGGTAAGGTGGTCTTCCTTGGGCAGTCTTTGTGGCAACTGAACCATTATCTCGGTTTGGAATACAGCGTTTTTGCCTTTGTAATGCGTTCTTTTATCTTCACATTGCACCTGTACTTCGACTTTTCCGGGTATAGCGACATGGCAATCGGACTTGGGCGAATGTTCGGCATTCGCATAGTCGAAAACTTTAACTATCCCTTTATCGCCAAAAGCATTACCGAGTTTTGGCGGCGGTGGCACCTTTCCCTTGGAATGTGGCTGCGAGATTATGTGTATATCCCCTTAGGAGGCAACCGCAGGCGACAGTGGCTGAACGTGTTTGTTGTGTGGTTTCTTATCGGATTTTTGCAGGGAGCGGCGTGGAATTTCATTTTTTGGGGGCTGTACTTCGTTGTCCTGATTATGATAGAGAAAAAAGTGCTGAACAAAACTCTGCCACGCTGGCCAAAGGTGTTTCAGCACCTGTATATGATTATCATTGTGGTCATCAGCTTCATGTTTTTCCGCAATTACAACGTCTTTAACGCAACCAGCCTAATCGGGCCGCTGTCCCTGCACTACCTGCGGAGCTATGCGGTGATTATAGCCATAGCGATGATAGGCTCTACCCCGTTGCCGAAAAAGATTTTCGCCCACCGTGGGGTGCGATGGCTTGAGCCTGTGGCAGTTGGCGGGTGCTTACTGCTTGCAACAGCATTCCTTGCTACGGGGACGTTTAATCCGCTGATATACGCAAGGTTTTAGGTTTTTAGTATCTTCCTCTGTAGGGGCGACCCTTGCGGTTGCCCGCGGTGGTGGTATCACCTAACAAACAGGCGACCGCAAGGGTCGCCCCCAACGCCCGCAAGTTAATATGGGATAATATGGGTTTGGGTAAAACTCCACCTATTTGTTGATAAAAATCACATGAAAAACTGTGTCATCCCGCACCCCGATGCGGGATCTCATGTCATTTTAAGTTAAGTTGAAGTCAAAATTATCATGAGATTGCGGGTCGTAGCCCGCAATGACAATGTTTTTTCATTGATATAAGACAACAAAGACACATTGCCACAAAAAACCATCTTAGCTTGCGACCGCAAGGGTCGCCCCTACCAATATACAACAAAATCCCCACAAACGGAGAAACCATGACCACACAAAAAGCAAAAAAAACAATACCCATCATCACAACATCGGTGTTTTGCATTATCATTGCCGCTTTTGTGTTGCTTAATGCCTTTATCACCACTCCCGAAATTATCGTCAGCGAGCGGCGACCGGCGGCAATTCTCCCCACTCGGCGAGAGGGGTTTAACAGCAGAATCTTTATGGACAGCACATTTTCCGGGCAGTTTAACGACTTTGCCGCAGACAACTTTGTTTTTCGTGAGCAAATGCGGCGGGTGCGGTCTTGGATGACATTTAACGTTTTCCGTCAATCAGATATGGGGGGATTGATTTTTCATCCCGATTATGGCATTGCCAGTTTTGTTCCAATGGACGAACGGCAGTATGAACTAACCGCCCTGCGACTAACACAAATTATACAGCGTGACCTTGATGGACTAAATTTGCACTTTGCCATAATACCCGACAAAAGTTACTTCACTCGCTTTGCGAACATGGGGCTGTGTCCTCATCGTGGAGCAGAGATTATTGGTGCGGACTTACCGTCCGGGGTAAACATGATTGACCTAACGGACACTCTAACAGTAGACGACTTTTACCGCACCGATTTGCACTGGTGTCAAACCCGCCTGTGGGGAGTGATGGATAGACTGTCACAGGAAATAGGCTTTGCTAACCCTGCTCCAACGCCAATAATCGACGTTGGATACTGGCATGGAGTGTATTATCAGCAACTGGCAATGCCTATGCCGCAAGAGCCAATGCGTGTTCATCAAGTAGAGGGTGTAACGGCGTGGTATTGGAATCACGCCAATAACACTTTTGCAAGGGGGCCGATTTATGACAAGACAGACCCCCGCCACGGCTTTCCCAGTATTGACCCGTATAATATTTTCCTGCGTGGTCCTCAGACCCTTATTCGCTTAGAAACAGGAAACAACACAGGACGAAACCTATACCTTTTCCGTGATTCCTTTGGTTCAAGCATTGCTCCTCTGCTTTCTCTCAGCGAAAGTTATGATAATATATGGCTGATTGATTTGCGTTCGGCGTTTACAAGCGAAATGGCAGAGCTGATTGGTTTCACAGCCGGATCGGACGTTTTGTTTTTATACAGCTCGCTTATTCTTAATAATCATGATTTGTTTAGGATTGGACAATGACAACACACCACTACCCCTCATCATTAGGGCAAATCACCCTTACCGCTGAGGGCGGCGCGCTGACCGGGCTATACTTGCCTGCACACAGGCGGCAGTTCGAGGATAACCCCACGGAATGCCCCGCCATCACCGCCGCTGTCCGCTGGTTAGACGAATATTTCGCAGGAAGCGTTCCCTCCTTTCTCCCTCCAATGGATACTGCCGCAAGTGCAATCGCTACAGCTTTCCGCCGTGAGGTATGGGAGCTTCTCCTCGCAATCCCCCACGGGAAAGCGAGTACATATGGCGCACTTGCTCGCACCATCGCCACCCGCCGTGGGCTTGCCCGCATGAGCGCGCAGGCAGTGGGCGGTGCGGTAGGCGCGAACCCAATATCAATCATCGT
>WQSD01000167.1 GCA_009788105.1 Oscillospiraceae bacterium
CCAGCGTAATGAGCAAGAAAATCGCCGCAGGAGCGGCTTGTATCGTATTGGACGTGAAGTTTGGTAGCGGTGCGTTCATCAAAAGCCGTGAGGCAGCACAAGAAATGGCAGATGCTATGGTCGCCATCGGGCGTGCCTGCGGGCGGCGTATGTCCGCTGTGGTGAACAGCATGGACCAGCCGCTTGGCAATGCTGTGGGCAATGCACTTGAAGTTCGTGAGGCTGTGGATGTGCTGAAAAATGCCTGCACTACTCCCTGCCTGCGGGAGCAAAGTCTGACCCTTGCGGCACATATGATTTCCATGGCACTTGACATTTCCATTGACGATGCCCTAACTCGTGGTTCTGCTGCTCTCACCTCCGGGGCGGCACTTGAGAAGTTTCGCCTGTGGATTAGCTCTCAGGGAGGAGATGTGGGCTTTATCCGAAACAACGACCTGCCACTTTCCCCTCTTAGCCATGACATAGTCGCCGACAAATGCGGCGAAATTGTGGCAATGGACACCCAAAAAATCGGGGAAGCCGCCTGCCATCTTGGAGCAGGGCGAAAAGTGATGACCGACACAATCGACCCGGGAGCAGGGATATATTTTCACCGCAAACCTGGCAAAGTAACCACCGGCGACAAAGTTGCCACCCTATATTCATCTTATGCAAGTAAATTAGAGCAGGCTGTGGAAATGCTAAATTCAAGCCTGATATTTGGAGAATAATCATGAGCGAAATAAAACAAGAACTTGCTGCCCCTTGGCGTGGGCAGTATGGCAAAATCCCTGCCACCCTAACCTATCCGGAAGCCACCATGTACGAGCTAATGGTGAAAAGCAAAGAAGCCACACCGGATGCGATTGCCTTGGAATTTATGGGCAAAAACACAACCTATCGTGAGTTTGTTCACCAAGTGGAGCAGACGGCAAACGCCTTTCTTGCCATGGGAGTGAAAGAAAACGACCGTGTAACAATTTCCATGCCAAACACCCCCCAAGCAATAGCGGCGTTTTATGCCCTGAATCGCATTGGGGCAATAGCTAACATGATTCATCCGCTGTCTGCACCGGGGGAGATATTGTTTGCCATGAACCTTGCGAAAAGCTCGGTCATCCTTACATTGGACAAATTCGTGCCCAATGTTACCGAGATTATCGCACAGCTTGACCGCCCTGCAAAGGTCATTGTGGCTCGCATTTCTGATGCACTTCCGCAACCGAAAAAAATCCTGTTTGCTATGCTGAAAGAGCGAAAGCAAACCCCGGTTCCCAAGTCGCCACAGTATATCATGTGGAACGACTTTATTGCTCGTGGTGCAAGCCACCCTGCCACCCCGCCCTCGAAAAAAGACTATCGTGAAGAGGCGGTCATACTTTACAGCGGCGGAACAACGGGAACAAACAAAGGTATTCGCCTTTCAAGCGCGAACTTTAACGCTACAGCATTCCAAACTGTGGCGGCAAGCGGATACCATGTTTACAAATTCAAGCTCCTTGCTGTAATGCCGATTTTCCATGGTTTTGGACTGGGGGTTAGCATACACACAGCCCTGATTAACTCTTGCACCGCTATTCTTATGCCGCAATTTAATCTAAAGACATATGCAACCAACTTGCGAGATAAAAAGCCTGATATTATTGCAGGTGTACCAACCCTGTATCAAGCTCTGTTAAAGGCTGAAGACCTGAAAAATGCCGACCTATCCTTTCTCAAGGGAATGTTTTCGGGTGGGGACACATTATCAATCGAGCTAAAGCGTAAAGTGGACGCCTTTCTGCGGGAGCGTGGGGCGAAAATTCAAGTGCGAGAGGGCTATGGCTCTACCGAAACCGTGACCGCTACCTGTCTCACCCCTCCTGACCAGTATCGAGAGGGAAGCATTGGTATTCCATACCCTGATATGTATTTCAAAGTGGTGAAGCCCGGCACAACTGACGAGCTGCCATTAGGTGAGGACGGGGAGATTTGCGTTACCGGTCCAAGCCTTATGCTTGGCTATTTGGACAATCCGGAGGAAACAGCAGACGCAATCAAAGTCCATGCCGACGGTCACAGCTGGCTACACTCCGGCGACCTTGGTAAAATTGACGAGGACGGCTTTATCTACTTCCTGCAACGAATTAAGCGAATGATTGTTGCTTCTGGGTATAATATTTATCCCTCGCAAATCGAGAATATTATCGAGCAATGCCCGAAAGTAATGCAAAGTTGCGTAATCGGCGTGCCGGATGAATACAGAATGCGTAAAATCAAGGCTTTTGTGGCTCTTCGCCCGGAATTTAAGGGGCAAGAGGAGGCGGCGAAAACGGAAATCATGGCATTATGCACCAAAAATATTGCCAAGTACGCAATGCCCGCCGAAATCGAGTTCCGCGACGAGCTACCCAAGACCCTTGTGGGCAAGGTCGCCTATCGTGTCCTTGAAGAGGAAGAGGCTGTGAAGCGTGGGGAAGTTCCGCCGTCTGCACAAGATGAATAAAAACTACCCCGAGGTATGTACATACCTCGGGGTTTTGTCTGAAGAAAAAGGTCAAGGTCGTGGGTTATGCACCCACACTGCACAAGTTTTTTGTAAAAAACTTGACTAAAAACTTTTTGACATAAAAGCATGAAATGCTTTTGTACCAAAGTTTTTGGGGTTCTTAGCCCCTTTTTTCAAAAAGGGGCTAAGTGGGGTTTGGGGCAACGCCCCAAGGTGTTCTAAAGTTTTTCTTCACTCTCACCCCGAGGAATATGCATACCTCGGGGTCTTTTACTTTGTGTCGACACGCTCTAAAGCAATGCGGCGAAAAGTGCTTTAATATCAGCAACGCTGGTGTCTTTTGGGTTGCCCGGACGGCAAGCGTCAGCGAAAGCAGATTCCGCAAGGAAGTCTAAGTCCTCTGCCTTGGCAATGCCTTTAAGGTCAGATGGAATGCCAATTTCTGCGGCTAACTTTGAAACAGCGGCAACAGCAGCACAGCGAGCCTCTTCAATGGGCATTTTCCATGCCTCGTGATTGCCCATCAGCCCGGCAATTTTGCGGTACTTCTCTCCTGTGGCGTCTGCGTTGTACTCCATAACAGACGGAAGTAAAATCGCATTGGCAATGCCATGAGGAGTGTCATACAGCGCACCAAGTCCATGAGCCATACTGTGAACAATCCCAAGCCCCACCTGTGAAAAGCCCATGCCTGCAATGTACTGCGCAAGCGCCATTTTGCCCATTGCCTCTTTGTCGCCTTCTACAGCCTTTTTTAGATTAGCTGCGATAAGTTTGATGGCTTGCAGGTGGAACATATCGGTCATTTCCCATGCGCCGCGGGTGATATAACCCTCGATAGCGTGTGTCAGCGCGTCCATGCCGGTTGCGGCAATCAGGCTGGCTGGCATAGACATCATCAGGTCAGGGTCAACAATGGCAACAGTGGGAATATCGTGAGGGTCAACGCAAACAAACTTACGCTTTTTCTCCACGTCGGTGATAACATAGTTAATTGTCACCTCGGCGGCTGTTCCTGCGGTTGTCGGCACAGCAATTGTGAACACAGCGTGGTTTTTCGTGGGCGCAACACCCTCAAGACTGCGAACGTCCGCATACTCCGGGTTAGTGATGATGATACCAATGGCTTTCGCCGCGTCGATAGGCGAACCGCCGCCAACTGCGACAATACAGTCAGCGCCGC
>WQSD01000168.1 GCA_009788105.1 Oscillospiraceae bacterium
GATGCACCATACCCGCACCGAGAATCTCAATCCAACCCTCCCCTTTGCACAGGCGACAGCCCGCAGAATTGCACACAAAGCAGGACACGTCAACCTCTGCCGACGGCTCGGTAAACTGAAAATGGTGAGGACGGAAGCGAATGCGGGTTTCACCGCCGAACATTTTCCGTGCGAATTCCTCCAAAATTCCACGCAGGTCGCCCATGGTAATGCCACGGTCAACCACAAGCCCCTCAAGCTGGTGGAAGGCGGGGGAATGGGTGGCATCAACCGCGTCCGAGCGATACACTCGCCCAGGAGAAACAATGCGAATTGGTGGCTTTTGCACTTCCATCACCCGTGCCTGCACAGGGGAGGTGTGGGTGCGGAGCAGCATGCTTTCGGTGAAGTAGAAGGTGTCCTGCGTGTCACGGGCGGGGTGATTTTCAGGGATATTCATGGCTTGGAAGTTGTAGTAGTCGGTTTCAATCTCGAACCCCTCCGCAATGTCAAACCCCATGGAGCAGAAAATGTCGCACAGTTGCCGCTCGCATTGGGTGATTGGGTGGAGTGCACCCACAGGGGTCACTGTGCCGGGGGCGGTCACGTCAATGGTTTCGCCGTCAAGCTGTGACTGTATCAGCTTGTCCGCTTCGGCGGCGGCGGCGGTGGACAGCAAGCCCTCCACATACTCCCGCACTTCGTTGGCAAGCGCACCCATAACAGGGCGCTGGTCGGCAGAAAGCCCGCCCATGGAACGCAAAATGGCGGTCAACTCCCCCTTTTTTCCCAGATATTTTATTCGCACCTCCTCGGTGGAAGTGCCTGCGGCAAGCTCGGCGGCCGCCGCAGTTTTGATTTGTAGTAGTGATTCTTTCATGGTGTTACCTTAATTCTTTATTTTGCGTTTTTATTTCTTATCAACTGTGTTTTACCTGTGCCCTTTCAGCGGGCGGGTGCGATACACACTCCCCCCTGTCCCTGCGGGACATCCCCCCTCGCAGAGCGAAGGGGGCATAAGGAAGTGTTTCGGCGGTATCTGCGGGCGGGTGAACCCCGCTCCTACAGGTGCGGGGTGGGTTTTGTTGTCTTGTAGGGGCGGGCATTGCCCGTCCGAAAACACCCGTCACTCACTTCGTTCGTGCCACCCTCTCCCCAAAAGAGGGCAAAGGTCAAGGGCGCACCGTACCCAAGCCCTCTTTTTCAAAGAGGGTGGATTGCGACTGTCCTTGTCGCAAGACGGGTGTTTTGCCTGGAGTCATGGGATTTACAGAAATGTGAAGTGCGGATTTGCCCTTGACTTTGCCTTTTTCAATAATTCAATTTGCGAAGCAAATTTTCCGCAATTCTTCATTCTTCATTTTTAATTCTTCATTGCCCTTACGCCCTTGCCCTTTGTACTGTTCGACCCCTACAAACTCTCCGCAAACTCTCGCATTGCTTGCGCAATCATGGCTCTGACTTCGGTTTCTACGACGGACGGGACGCCGAGGGCGTCGTCCCCTACACCCTCGTTTTTCTGTATCAAAATGGACACCCCATCAAACAGATTCGTCATGCGCCCAAGGAACAAGCTCCCTTTGCCGATGACCATGGTGCTGTTAATCTCTCCGGCGAGAATCGCCTCACGAGCAAAGCCAATGTACGGCACGCCGGAGGGAATATGCCCCTGCGTAGGCGCCCAGCCGGGCATTCCGTGCTTCTTGGTGAAGGCATCAATCTCGGTGCGCTCAAGCTCGCCCCGCTTGACGGCAAGGGCGGCAATCATTTTGTAATTCGCCGCAGGAACGTCACCCGCACCCGCTGGTTTGGTCACATCAGGGTTGTGCATTTCGCTTGCGTATTTGCAAATTTCGGTCAGCTTTTTGCCCCATTTGTCCACCGGGTCAGCCACCAGTGCGGTCATCACCGCCTGTGGTGAACTGCCACTGCTCACAGTATGACGACCTGTGATAGAGGAGATAATCTCTGGGTTCACCCCATCGTTTTTGCTTACAAGGACGGCAAAACCGCCCACAACATCTTCGAGAATGGGCACGCCTTTCTTCACGTGGTCTTTGCCATTCATGCCTAATTTGGCGGTAGAGCCGCCGGCGGCGACAACCACGTTGTCATATGTGCCGCTTGCCACCAGAGCGGCGGCGTGGATAAGGGCATGGACAGGTGCGGCACAGAAAGCGCGAATGTCGCTCCCGCTGGCTTCGCCGAATCCTGCGATTTCGGCGGCGGCTTTCGCCATGTTGCCGCCTCCGCGTTGGTTCATGTCGCCAACAGCCTCTTCGGAGCAGTCCAGCACCATCTGAATGCTGTTCGGGTCAATGCCCGACGTGCGTTTCAGGTGGAGCAACGACAGCACGCAGGTGGCTTTGCTGACTAAGTTTTCAAGAAGCACGTGTGCGGACAGATTTTCGTCGGTGTCGTGTGCCTTTTTCACGCAACCGATTAGCTTGTTTTCATGATACAAGCCCTCGGCGTGATGGTTTGCCACCAAATCTTCGATTTCGGCAATTTCCACGCCAGGGACGATTTTGCTTGCAACACCGCCCTCGCCCTGCATGACTGTATTTTCAGCGAACTTCGGCGAAGTTGCGTCAACAAATGCTTTCTCTAACTTGACCAAGCCGAAGGCATCACAGGCTTGCATAAGAAGATAAAACTCATCTTGCGGGATGATTTCGCCCATTTTTCCTTGGCGGGTCGCACCTTCTTGAGTATGGTCGTACCAAGTTTCACGCTCGGTTAAGCTCTCGGGGAGAGCGTTGCCGATGTACACCTGATTGGGCGCATAGCACGCCGCTTGCTTGAATGTCCGCAATGCAGAGGGCAGTTGGGTCAGATACTCGGATGTGGGATTGAGCAAACGCTCGGTTGTTTGGGTTGCTCCGTTGTGTATCACCATGTCAGGCGCGTGCGCGAGGACATATGACACTCCTTTGATAACACTGTTCATATTGTGGTTTCCTTTCGGGGTGGGGGATTTATTTTCAAAAAACACTTGACTTTTGATTTTTTATATGCTATAATAGAGCTACAAAAGGAAATAGCACCCCATGATAGGCGGGTGACTTCCTAAAAAACTTGGTTTGCCTTAAATGCTAAGGCAGAAAAATAACCGCGCTTTGGAAGGGGGCGGTTATTTTTCATTATTGCTATCGTAAAACTTGTCTAAAACGATTATCAAGATAACCAAACAAATCAGATATTGCATAATGCTCACCCCCATTTCTGGAAGCAAGATTCCCGCCTACCGCTATGTAGAAGTGCATATTTCCCGGACAAGTGCTGTCCACGGGTAGTATACACTACATGGCGGTTTTTGTCAATATTTATTTTTCTAACGCACTTCACCATTCTACACTATTTCAGCGGTTTTGTCAAGGGGAATTTGCGAAAAGCGGATGACCCGCCCTTTGCCTCCCTCGTGGAGGGAGGGGCACCGCTTGCGGTGGAGGGAGTTAGGAAAACACTCCCTCAGTCAGCTACGCTGACAGCTCCCTCTCGGAGGGAGCCTTGGTGCACCCGTAGGGACGACCGCCCTCGGTCGTCCGCCGAACGGCACGCACCAAACAATCGGGCAGGCATGGAAACCCGCCCCTACAAGACAACCGACACCTCACATCTTTGCCGTAGGGGCGG
>WQSD01000169.1 GCA_009788105.1 Oscillospiraceae bacterium
TAGAGCGTGTCGACACAAACTGAAAAAGGCGAGATTTTGGCTATTTTTTCGCCACTCGTCGTTGTTCGTCGGTAAAATATTTCCGATATTCGCCCTCCTCACGTAGGTTCTACTACCCTATCCGTATCCGTGTGCTACCACGAAGAAATCTTGCCCGCTCCCCTGCGGAAACAATGCGCATTGGGGTGTCCGAGCCGACATAGATATTCATTCCATGTCCCGCTGACACCGAAACAAGCACATTAACCTCGTCCATTTGCCGTGGAATTCGCTCTAACTGCCACTCTCCGTGGGGTATAGTTTGTCCACTGCCAATGTCGTGGAACATTATTCGCATAACATACTGTCCCATAAATCCGTCGTTTGGGCGGGTTTCGTATTCACCTACACGAATATCATCTCCGTTGTCTACCATAGTAGCACGGAAAAAATAGCTTATCAATCGTGAATGGGAAACAACAATGTACCTGTTACCGAAAATATTTTGCGATACTTCCACATCTCGTATGCCCGGCTGAGTGAACAGACGTATCACCCCGCTACCAAACTGAAAAAACAAGAAAAGAGCGATAAGGGTTGCCAGCACTGTGGCAACTCTGTCGCTTTTCGTTTTCTTTTTCTTCCGTTTTCCTTGAAGCAAGTCGGAAAAATTTTCGGATTGTTCAGGCTCTTCAGGTGGTTCTTGCGGTGCTTCGGCAGGGACGAAAGGTTCTATATTCTCAAAGTCAAATTCGTTAATATTCTTCATGTTATTTTTTATACTCCCAAACAAAGTTTATACTCGAATGACTACAAAATCGTCATATTCGCCCTCTTCCTGCCTTGATTGGCGAAAAATATCTCAAAATTCGCTCTTTTTACTTTGTGTTGACACGCTTTAGGTTACTTTACGAATAGCCCTTATCGCCTTTTCGTTGTTGCCGGTGGCAAGGAGGAAAACCCACTCGCCACGGGAATAAACCATGGCATCTGCAATACGAGTTTCGTAGGCATTTGGCTGGAAAATGTATATTTCACGACTGCGAATAAGGGTCAGTCTGCGATTAAGCAACTTCTCGATCTGCTCTCTGTCAGCAATGCTGTACACCCGCATGGCGTGAACCTCGTACAAGCTGTGGTCACACGAAAGAAAGAGGGCAAAGTCCGCAAGAATGGACAGTTCGTGTACACCCTCTGCGTTCCCTTGATATACCAACACCCCAAGGCGAGGAGTAAGATGGCGACTGCTGCCTTGGGGGGCGTTCATCTCATATAGCCCACGGCAAAAAGCGGTCACTCCGAGTGCGCGATTTATTGCCTCTATCACCTCCGCCGCAGACACTTCACCATCATTTGTAATCATTGGTCGACAGGAAGGCAGCGCAAAGATTGCCAACAAAACTGCTATTATCAAAATTGCAACGATGAATTTTTTCATGCCACATTATATGAAGTTTTAGGGGAAATAATGCTTTCTACGCCCGCCAGTTGAGCCTGACCTGCGTTTTTTCACAGTCAAAATTTGTTTATTCGGCGGAGTAATAGTTCGTTTTTCGCTTACTCATCCAACTTCAGCACCGCAATAAACGCCTCTGGGGAAATGGACACCGAGCCAAGCTGTCGCATACGCTTTTTACCCTCTTTTTGCTTTTCAAGCAGCTTTTTCTTACGGGTAATATCCCCGCCGTAGCACTTGGCAAGAACGTCTTTGCGAATGGCACGTACAGTTTCACGTGCCACCACTTTGCCGCCGATTGCCGCCTGCACAGGCACTTCAAACATTTGCCGCGGAATGTTTTCTTTCAGTTTTTCAACAATTTTGCGGGCGCGCCCCTGCACTTTTTCCTCGTGAACAATAAACGAAAGTGCGTCCACAACATCTCCGTTTAATAGAATGTCTAACTTGCACAGCTTGCTCTTACGGTACTCAAGAACTTCGTAATCTAACGACGCATAGCCCTTACTGCGGCTTTTCAGTGCATCGAAAAAGTCGTAGATAATCTCGTTCAGCGGTAGCTCGTACAATAGCTCCGTCCGCGTGGCATCTATATATTTCATGTCACGGAAAATGCCCCGTCTGTCTTGGCAAAGCTCCATAATTGAACCAACATAGTCGGTGGGGGTGATGATAGATGCACGAACAATTGGCTCTTGCGACTCGTCGATTGCGTCAGGGGAAGGGTAGTTTGTGGGGTTGTCCACAAAGACAGCATCCCCGTTTTTCTTGATGATTTTGTAAATAACGCTGGGCGCGGTAGTGATAAGGTCAAGGTTAAACTCCCGCTCTAACCGCTCTTGGATGATTTCCATATGAAGCAGTCCAAGAAAACCGCAACGGAAACCGAACCCAAGCGCCGCGGAGGACTCCGGCTCAAAGGTGAGGGCGGCATCATTTAGGTGGAGCTTTTCCATAGCATCCCGCAGGTCGGGATACTGACTGCCATCAAGAGGGTAAATCCCCGAATATACCATAGGTTGCACGTTCTTGAACCCAGGTAGCGGCTCTTCTGCACCCCCCTCCAAGAAGGTGATTGTATCCCCCACTCGTGTGTCCGAAATGGTCTTGATGCTGGCTGTAAGATAGCCCACATCACCCGGGTAAAGTGCCTTGTCTGCACTTAGCCCAAAGGGGGACAGAGTGCCTACTGCGTTCACTTCAAATTGCGCTCCCGTTCCCATCATGCGGATTTTGTCCCCATTTTTCAGAGTACCGTCCATAATTCGCACATACACCACCACCCCAAGATACGGGTCGTAGTAGGAATCGAACACCAGCCCCTTTAGGGGTGCGTTTTCATCCCCTTGTGGAGGCGGAATGTCACGAACAACAGCGTCCAGCACATCGGTGATATTCAGTCCGCTTTTAGCGGAAACAGCAGGGCAACCCTCTGCGGGAATGCCGATAATATCTTCGATTTCCCCGCGAACACGGTCAACATCTGCCGAGGGCAGGTCGATTTTGTTCACTACAGGGATAATCTCAAGGTTGTTGTCCACCGCAAGATATGCGTTAGCAAGGGTTTGCGCTTGTATGCCTTGGGTGGCGTCCACCACCAAAAGCGCCCCTTCGCAAGCGTTAAGGGCGCGGGAAACTTCGTAGTTAAAGTCCACGTGACCGGGGGTGTCGATTAGGTTCAGGCGGTACACCTCGCCGTCCGGGGCGGTGTAATCCAACTTCACCGCGCGGGCTTTGATGGTGATACCCCGCTCTCGCTCCAGGTCCATGTTGTCTAATAGCTGTGATTCCATGTTCCGCTTTTCCACCGAGCGGGTCGCCTCAAGTAGGCGGTCAGCAAGGGTGCTTTTCCCGTGGTCAATGTGGGCAATTATTGAAAAATTGCGGGTGTTTTTTCGTCTTTGTTGTGGTGTTTGGTTCAAAGTTTGTTCCTCTTTTTGTAGTTGTACTGTGGGCGAGAGTGGGGTTTCATCTGAATATGGATTTGGGTTGTGAAGAAACGGAATTCGCTGACCAACCGCACCCGTAGGGGCGACCATTGGTCGTCCGTCAAACGGCACAAACCGCACCCGCCCTTTGCCTCCCTCGTGGAGGGAGGGGGACCGCTTGCGGTGGAGGGAGTTAGGAAAAACACTCCCTCAGTCAGCTACGCT
>WQSD01000170.1 GCA_009788105.1 Oscillospiraceae bacterium
ATAGTCTATACGGCAACGGGCAGTGATGAAAACGGCACTCCAACCGACACCAATAACGGCAACAACCAGCAAAACAATGCTCCTCCTGCAACAGAAACCCCACCTGCTACCGAGGGCGTTCAAAATCCTATCGCCCGCATTTTGATGAGTGACGGCAACGCTATAGAGGTAATTCTGTACTACGATATTGCCCCAAACACAGTGCGTAACTTTATCTATCTTGCAAAAGGCGGCTTTTATGACGGGGTTATCTTTCATCGTGTTTCCCCTACCTTTATGATTCAGGGCGGTTGCCCTAATGGGGTAGGAAACGGCGGGCCGGGATATACTATTCGCTGTGAAACCGCAAACAACCCTACCCATGTACCCGGTGTGCTGTCAATGGCTCACGCCGGACCAAACACAGGTGGCTCGCAATTTTTCATTATGACCGGGTATGCTCCGTGGCTTGACGGAGGTCATACCGCGTTCGGGCGTGTGGCATCTGAAATGTGCCTTGATACGATAGATATTATCGCCAGCCAAACAGGTCAAAGAAATGAGGACAGAACGATTCGCCCTAGCAACCCGCTGTATATCGACCGAATCGAGATTGAAACTCACGGACACACTTTCGCTCCTCCGGTAACGTCACCAAGAAGATAAAAATAATAAAACAAGGTGCTTGCTGTAGTAAGCACCTTGTTTTGTCAATAAAGGTCAAGGTCGTGGGCTATGCGCCCACACCGCACAAGTTTTTTGTAAAAAACTTGACTAAAAACTTTTTCTCACAAAAGCATAAAATGCTTTTGTACCAAAGTTTTTGAGGTTCTTAGGAACTTTTTTCAAAAAGTTCCTAAGTGGGGTTTGGGGCAACGCCCCAAGGTGTTTTAGGTTTTTATTAGGAAAAATTACACCATTCGTTGCAGTAGCTCCCATGTTTTCACGAAAGACTGCACACACATTCGCTCGTCCGGGGTGTGGAGGTCGCGTATCTCCGGCCCAAAGGACACAGCGTCGCACTTGCCGCCTAACCCAACAATAATCAGCCCGCACTCTAACCCTGCGTGAAACACTTTCGCCGTCACTTCCCTGCCGTATACCGCCTCTCCCTCTCGCAGGAATTGTGCCACCAACGCCGAACCCTTGGTTTCTTCCCACGCAGGATACGCACCCATGGTTGCCATGGTCATGCGGCACAGCTTGCACAGCTGTTCAAGACTGCACAGCATTGCCCCCATGCCAAAATCGCAATGATACCGCAGATACACCCCGAATGTGAATGTTGCACCCACGCTCAAAGCAATGCCAATATTGGCAGAATAGTTCGCCACCTCCGGGCTTTTGGCAGACAACATTCCGCAGGGCACAAGGTTCATGAAAGTAAGCAGTTCTCGTGTGTCTTTGTAGGTCAGCATATCCTCCGTCTTGCCACAGCGACTGACGTGAAGGTGAAATCCCTCGTCCTCGGCGACAAGATTAGCCTTTATCCCCGCTTCAAGCTGAAGCAACCGCCCAGTCGCCGCATCTCGGTCAAGGACAGAGATAATGGCGGTGCATTCACGTGGTATGGCGTTGTTTTTGCCGTCACACTCCACGCTGACAAGATTGAATTCTTCCTGCTCATACAGCATTGACAGCAATTCGCCCATGATTTTGATGGCATTACTTCGCCCGCGGTGAATATCCGCTCCTGAGTGACCGCCAAACAGCCCACGAATCTTGATTTTGATGTTGCTGTTTTGGTGCGGCACAGTCTGTGCCTCTTTAACAAACGAAACATTCGCACCGCCTGCACAGGCAATTGTGGCTTGCCCCTCGTTGGAGCTGTCAAGATTTATCATTCGACGGGCAGTAAGCTGAGAAAAGTCGAATTTGTCCACTCCCACCAGCCCCACTTCCTCCTGGGAGGTGAACAGGCACTCAAGCGGCGGATGAGGAATATCGCAGGAGTCCAGCATAGCAAGCATCATTGCCACCCCAGCGCCATTGTCCGCACCAAGGGTTGTTCCCTCTGCTCGAAGCCAGCCCTCCTCGATATATAGTTTCAGCGGGTCGGTGGCAAAATCATGCTGTGTCCCCGAGTTCTTCTCGCACACCATGTCTGTGTGGGCTTGGAGTATAAGTGGGTCGGCGGTGGAGTTTTGTGCCGGCTTTTTTATCAGCACATTGTGCCAGCTGTCACGATAACACCACAGCCCTCGCTCCTCTGCGAATGCCGTAAGGTAGTCGGCTATTCCCTGCTCGTTCCCTGATTCCCGTGGGATGGCGGATATTTCCTCGAAATATTTGAATATTGGCTGGTTGCCGTATTGTGCGAAAACGCTCATGCAAATTTCTCCTTGATTTTTATTGAAATGTGTGATATAATGGGGGTTATGAACAAAAAACAAAAAATCGGAATCATCATCGCAATAGTAATACTTGCGGCATCAATATTATTGCCCGCTCCATACGGATTAAGCACTGCAGGAATGAACACAGTAGGGCTGACCCTGTTTTTTCTTACACTGCTTATCACCGAAGCCCTGCCTCTGTCTATCGGCTCTCTGCTTACTGTAGGATTGATGCCCCTTTTGGGTGTAAGCGATAATTTCGCCGGCGGGGTGGTGGGCTTTGCCCACCCGGTAATATTCTTCATTATCGCATCATTCGGTATTGCCACCGCCATAACAAGCGGCACCCTAACAAAGCGATTTTTGCTGCTCCTACTACGACGGACAGGCAGCGTCAAGGGTTTGCTGCTCGCCCTTATGGTGGCAACCGCAGGGGTGTCATTTTTCATGTCCAACATCCCCGCCTGTGCTATCATGCTTGTGGTGGCACTTGAATTTGTAGATATGCTTGAGGGTGAGGAAAAAGCCTCGGTTGGGCGAACATTCATGATTGCTGTGCCTGTCGCCACCATGATTGGCGGCATGGCAACCCCTGCGTCATCTTCGCTAAACCTGATTTCTATCAGCCTGCTTGAATATTTCACCTACACACACGATTACCTAACTTACACAACTGTGTCTTTCGTTCATTGGATGGCGATTGGTGTGCCATTGGTGGTGGTGCTTATCCCGGTTGCATGGATGCTTATGTGCCGAGTGTACAAACCCACCGAAGTGTCACCGGAAATAATAGACAGATTCAGAGAAAATATCCGCGTGCAAGTGGCAAAACCATTGGTGAAAAAAGAAATTTTCACCTTGATTATCCTTGGCGGAATGCTTGCCCTGTGGATAGCTTCCTCGTGGGTAAGCGGCATCGAGGTATTCACCGTCGCCCTGCTGGGGTGTGTACTTCTTGCCATGCCGGGGGTGCGTGTACTGGAGGGCAAAGCCTTTGTCGCCGCCATCAACTGGGATATTATATTCCTATCCGGGGCGATTTTATCCATTGCGGCGGCACTTACGAGAAACGATGTCATCTCCTGGCTAACCGATACCCTGAATTTGTCCGCGCTATCCCTGCCGATAGTTATAGCCGTAGGATTGGCGGCGCTTGTGACCTTTGTGATGCTACTGCTTGTCACCTCTGCTCCCGCACTAATCTCCGTTCTTGCAGCACCATTTGCCGCCATTGCCGCCGCAAGTGGTGTTCCCCCCGCCTATCTTTT